>JALTEE010000121.1:8430-9902 GCA_027007865.1 bacterium | reverse complement strand
GAATTGTAATCAGCCAAATTTTCATCACCATACAACAAGGAGGAAACTGTGAAAGTAAGAATAGAAGAGGAACTTTGCATTTCCTGCGGGCTTTGCTCGCAAATTTGCCCGGACGCATTTGCTCCTCGTGAAGATGATGGTATAGCAGTTGTAATAGCCAATGAACGAGAACTCGATAGCCTGCCCTGTGCGGAAGAAGCGGCGGAAAGCTGCCCCACAGAAGCAATAATCATCGAATAATGACATCGAACAATTCAGAAAAAAGTGGATTCGACAGGGATTTCCTCGAAAGAGTCATAGAATCTATAAACCCTATTGCAATTATCGGGAGATATACCAATTTAAAGAAGTCGGGAGCAAGATACAAAGGGCTCTGTCCATTTCACAAAGAAAAAACGCCCAGTTTCACCGTTGACCCAGACAAAGGATTGTTCTACTGCTTCGGTTGCGGGAAAGGCGGCGATATTTTCACATTTCTTATGGAGCGAGAAGGGCTCTCGTTTGTCGAATCTGTGGAATATCTTGCAAAAGAAGCGGGCATTCCCGTTCCAAAGCGGAGGAAAGTTTCCACCGAAGTCTCGGCGATGCAGGAAGCCATCGAAGAAGCGCATAGATTCTATAAAAAACTTCTCCAATCGGATGACGGCAAAAAAGGCATCGAATATCTCATAGGTCGTGGAATAGAAAAAAAGAACATTAGAGAATTCGGGTTCGGCTGGGCGAAAAATAGTTGGGACGAACTCACGCGATACATACAAAGGCGCAACCTTGACCCGAAAGTATTCGAAAAGGTAGGTTTGATAATAAAGCACGCCGAAACGGGAAATTATTATGATAGGTTTCGTAACGGAATTGTCATCCCGATTCACAACAGTGGAGGCAGACTTATCGCTTTTGCGGTGCGCTCATTGGACGATGGCGAAAGTCCAAAATATATAAACAGTCCCGACTCGGCACTGTATCACAAAAGCAGAGTCTTGTTCGGATTGGATAAAGCAAGAAAATCAATCAGGCAATTGGGATACGCAGTTCTGGTAGAAGGCTATTTCGATGTGCTCTCTCTCTGGAATGCGGGTGTAGAAAATGCAATCGCATCCTGCGGAACTGCGTTCACTGCTGAACACGCGAATATAATCGGTAGATTCTGCGATACGGCGGTCGTTTTCTATGACGGCGATTCCGCAGGGCTATCGGCGACATATCGCGCAATGGAACCGCTTCTCCGTCAAGAACTTATGGTGAAAATTGCACGTCCACCAAAAAATATGGACCCTGACGATGTGGCGAGGAAATGGGATAGTAAAGATGTGAAAAAACTTGTCGAAAGCGCACCCGATTGGTTCGATTTCTCGGTGGAAACGGCGAAACAATCGGGGCTCTGGGATTCTGTCGAAGGTAAAATACGGTTTGCCGATAGGATTGCACCCTATGTTGCCGCATTAGGCAAAAGTCTCGCAGCATCGCTCTATAGG
>JALTEE010000121.1:0-8420 GCA_027007865.1 bacterium | reverse complement strand
TCTATAGGAAAAAATTGGGTGAAATTCTCGGTGTCGGCGACCGTGAAATAGCGGCGAGAATTTCTAAAAAAAATAGGCAGATTTTTTCGGCGGTGCAGGATGAATCTCGACTCAGCGATTCTACCAAAACAGGATTGCCGCCAGATGCATACGCTGAAATCGACCTGCTCGCTGCAATCATCGCAAACCCGACACTTTGCGAGAATGTCGTAGAATCGGATGAAGTCGTGCTATATGGCGGCGCATTAAAATGTATCGCCGATGAGGTCGAGAAAACAGGCGAATGCTCTGTCGCAATTCTTGCCGATGTTCTCGAAAAAAGAGCGATGAGTTACTTGACAAAAAGACTGTTAGATATGAAAAACACACCGTCCTATGCAGATGTGAGAGAAATTATATCGCTGATAAAACGGAAAAGAATGGAAATAAAACTCGAATCTTTGAGAATAAACTTGCGAAAAGCAGAAAAACAAAGTAATAATGAAAGCACTACATCGATAATAAAGGAAATCTCTGCAATTAAACGAAAAATATTATCGCTTTCCGACGAGCATAATTACAAGGAGCATAAATGAAAAATAACGATAGAAAATTAAGGCTGCTCGAGCAATTTTTAGAGAAACTTGGCGAAAGCCAGAGCATTACTCTATCAGATGTAGAGAAAATGTTGAAAACTGAGAACTTGAGCGGCGAACTCGAAATGGACGAGGTGATGGATTATCTTGCAGCATCGGGCGTAACCGTATTGGAAATAGGAACACCCAAAGCTCTCCGTAATCCTCTGGCGATGTATTTCAAGGACATCGGCGATGTCATAATTCTTGGCAAGGAAAAAGAAATCGAAATCGCTCATAGAATGCGACGCACTATTTCTATTCTACAAAATATGATACCGCTGACGACTCTGTCGATTGCCGAACTGATAAGGCAGGGGAGTTATTTAGAAACAGGTTTGGTCTCGGTGGATGAGTTCACGATATCATCGTTCAGACCCGACGACATCAGTCCCACAGAACATAGAAACGATATTCTCGATGCGATATCCCGTATGTCGTTGATTTATCAAAAATTAGTTTCCTTCATAATTCCGAGTAGAAAAGGTTCGCTTGGGACAAAGCGCTATTGGGAACGGAAACAGCGCTTTATGAAACAAATTCAAGAGGAATTGGAATTCATAAATCCGTCTTTCAAGATTATCGAAGAGATTTTGCCTGTTTTTAGAAAGATGTATAATTTTTATAAAAATGAATCCGATAATTTTGAGCGGATGCTCGACCTTGCGGGGGTTACTGAGGACGACGCACGAGCACTTTACGAAGCATCCGATAAAGTGCGTTCCAAACTTGCGCGCAAACTCTCGATAGGAGAAAATGCAGTTGCTGCTTTGCTGCGTGCATATACAAGATTCACCAAAGTGAAGCGCCGTGCTATGGATGTGAGCCTTATTCCAGTTCAGCAAATTTTAGATAAAATAGCCAATCTGGACGCCCTTCTCAAGCAATTCGAGCAGGATAGGGATATGCTTGTCAGGGCGAATGTCCGCCTTGTCGTGAATATCGCAAGAAATTATATGAATAAGGGAGTAGATTTCCTCGACCTCATACAGGACGGCAATCACTCGCTGCTCAAAGCGGTAGAAAGATTCGACCCCGAGCGGGGTTATAAACTTTCCACTTATGCAATATGGTGGGTTCGTCAAGCGATGATTCGCGGTATCGCCGAGCAGGGACAGGTTATAAGATTGCCTGCGTATTTAATCCAATGGGCGAGAAAATATTCGCACATCCTTCAGGAACTTTCGCAAAAATTGGGCAGGGAACCTAATCACGAAGAATTAGCATCGAAAATGAGAATGTCGATAGACGATCTTGAAGCTATGTTGCAAGCTCTTCAAGGACAAATTTCTCTCGAACGAAAACTCGGACACGATGAAAATTCCCGCACTATCGGCGAAATTATCGAGGACGAATCATCTGAATCGCCGTCGCTATCAACTACATTGACTGTTCTCCAACAGGAAATCCGCAAAATACTCGATACATTATCCCCGAGAGAAGCAGAAGTAATAACACTCCGTTTTGGACTCGATGACAATTTCCCTCGAACACTCGATGAAATCGGAAAGATGTTCAATCTTTCTCGAGAACGAATACGGCAAATCGAGGCACGAGCGCTGAAGAAGTTGCGCCACCCGACAAAAATACGCGTTCTCGAAGCATTTATGAGAGAATAAACGATACTTTGGCGATTTAACCATCGAATTTCATTCGTCATTCCCAACTCGCTCGGTAATGTTAGAATGAGCAATTAAACGAGGAAACGATATAAATTATCGTCTGAACAAATTATAAAAAATGATAAGCAGAAATAAATCGTCTTTCCATCGGATAGCATACAGTGCGGTTCTTATTGCGCTCGGCGTCGGTCTGGGATATGCGCTCGCTTGGGTGCCAAATATCGAACTGGTAAGTTTCACTGCTGTTCTCGGCGGGTTTTTACTCGGAGCGGGATATGGATTGTTCGTTGGCGCAACGATATTTCTGCTATACTCATTTCTATCGCCATTCGGGATGGCGCCGCTTCCGCTGTGGATTGCACAAGGGATTGGCGGAGCACTACTCGGTCTCGGTGGTGCGGTTTTCTCCGAGCACTTAAAAAAACCGCTCTACGCAGCCAGTTTAGCGATTGCGGCAACGCTTTTCTACGATGTTATCACAAATGCAGCGGGATATTTCACCTTCCCGACGAAAAGCACATTCATTATATACATCACGGGCGGCATCGTATTCGGAGCAGTGCATCTGCTGGCAAACGCTATAATATTTGCTCTGATGTTCCCGATGATGATTAAATTAGTTAAAATCCAGAACATTATCGAAGTAAATAAATCGAGATAAAAATTAGATGAAAAGCAGAAATGATAAAATAGAGCGGGGCACTGCATCGAAGAACTTGCATATCGGCATAATCGGGGCTGGTCGTGTCGGCGAAAATATCGCATTTCAACTCGCAAAAGCGGGATGGCACATAAGAACAATATTTTCGCGCACAAAATCTTCCGCAGAATACCTGGCGAAAATAATTGCCGCAGGCGCAGCGAACTCTATCGGCGAACTACTGAAGAAATGCGATGCGGTATTCATAACTGTTCCCGACGATGAAATCATTCCCATTGCGGAAAAAATCGCTGAATTTTCGCAAATTCGCACGAAAACACTAATCCACTGCTCGGGCGTTATGCCGTCATCAATGCTCGCAATTGCGGGAGCGGAATTTGCAACGGCATCAATGCACCCATTCGCCTCTATTCCGCCATTATCGCAAATGCGCAATCCATTCGACGGCGTTTTTTTCGGATGCGAAGGCGACGATATCGCATTAAAACTCGTAAATGAAATGGTTTCGGATATAGGCGGAATATTTTATCGCATCGCTCCCGAAAAGAAAACATCGTATCACGCTGCTGGCGCATTTGGAGCGAATTTCATCTACGCTCTCGCATACATAGCGCAGTTTCTTTTGCAAAAATCGGAAATAGATGAAAAAGTCGCTCATACAGTAGTAACAACATCTATGCGCATAGCGGTCGATAACTATAAAAAATTCGGCATCCCAGAAGCAATAACAGGACCGGTCGCTCGCGGCGATGTAAAAATGGTCGACGCACATATAAATGCACTAAAAAACACTGAATTCATCGAACTTTACATCGCAGCGTCGCGCATACTCGCGAAAATCACGGGAACAGAAGAAAAATTCGACTTCGATAATATTTTAAAATCCAATGCAGATTAACCTTCCTATTTGTTGAGCGAAAACACTCTTAAAAGGCTGATGGTCAAGCGAAACGCCTTTTGTATTGTGTTAATGGTCAAGCGGAACGCTTGCTGAAAAAAAATGCCACCGATATCCACAATAAAACTCCCAGCGCCAATGCGCTCACCGCATTCCATAGGAAAAACGGATTTCCCGCGCATTGCAGCCATTGCGATGCCTGCTGGAATGGCACGGCGAAAAGAATCGCTGTGATGTATATCGGAATGCTATCTTTGAGCAAATTTTTAACGAGCGCCCAGCCTGCGACGAAAAGGACGAGCCATTTCGCTGCGCTCCACAGGATTTCCCAAAATGTCCTATTCCCACTGAACGAGAATAATATCACTGCTACTGCACCTGCAATGAACAGTTTCCAATCTGAAGGGAATTTTTTCCGCAGATAGATATAAGCGACGATTAACAGCGGGAACGATATACATAATTTTTTTACGATGTCTGCAGGCACGGAAAGAATCGGCAGATATGTTGCGAAATACGCGGGGAATGTTATCGTCGGATTTTGCAGCGGCAAATTTAGCGCGATTTCGAGCCATCGCAGCAGAGCGAACACGCCTGCTATGTAGAACACAGAGATTACCGAGAGCAGCATCGTTTCGCCTGCGGGAATTTTTTCGCGGATTTTCCTGCCGAGTTCGGTCCCCCAGATGGCGCCGATAGCGACCACAGCGGAAATTGCACCGAAGAGAATGCTCATTATCTTGCCCACGATTTGGATGATGAACCACTGTTTGAGCGGCATCGATGTGTAGTATGACGACATAAATGTCGGTATCGCATTCAGCACGCGCAGAGTGTATGCGAAAACTGCGATTACAGTAATCCAACCGAGAACGCTCAATTTTATTTTCCTTCTTACGATATTCGAGCCGAACATCAGCAGCATAATTACAATTATCGCAGCGATTAGCAGAATCGGCAGAGCAGAGAAAATTACGGTGAACGGCGTTGTTTTTCGCTGCTGGCGCTGCCATTCTTCGGGGCATTTTATAAAGCGAACCCCCCCCGATGCTTCGCTGCCGAGAATTTTCACGCCTGCGCGCTTGTGCGCTTGGCCTACCGAATCGGGCGACTGCCAGACAAAATTGTGGTCGGTGCGATTAGGGCGCTTCGTCGTGTTTCGCTCGATTAGTTCCCAACCGATAACGCTATTACCGTTGATTTCATTAACAGATTTCTCGATTATGCCCGCACTGTCGAAAGATTCGACGCTGTCTTTTTTAATCGCTCCCCATTTTGCTATATAGTCGTTTCCAAACTCTTTCAGCCATCCGAGTGCGAGAACGAATGCGGAATCCTGCGATATACTCGCTCCACTGTCCGATTCTTCGAGATAATGCTTAAAACCGCAAACAGCCCCATCTTGACCTAATAGAACATCGTATTCATTCTTCTCTTCGGGAATGTAAAACCTCGCATTCCAATAATAGAGCGGTTCCCATTTTGCAACTCCCCAAAATTTCTCGATGCCAGTCCAGCCTTCCTGTTGATATACATATCTTTTTTCATCATCGTCCGGTGCAACTCTGATATTTGTGGCTGTTCTGAACGAATCGACAGAAACACCGTGTTTCGATAGCACATCTTTCGCCTTTTTTTGCGCTTCGATTCGGGTTATCGCAACATCTTCGGACGGATAATTCGGCGCGAAAATCGCTATTATAAGTCCGAGAACGGCGAGCACACCGAATATCATTTTTGTCCGAGCCGACGCAGAAATATATGTCGGCGCAATTTTCGGAACTTTTTCAACTACCTTCGCTTCAAGTGGCGGAGGGATTTTTTCTTCATTTTTAGCGATTATTCGTTTCTTTCCAAAAATATATCCGCACAAAATCAATATAGAGGGCAGCAAGACACCGAGTATCACGAGAACGATGTTCAGCGGGTCGCCTTGACGAATTATAAGCAATCCGACCAATCCTGTATCGACAGCGAAATGCCATGTCAAATTCGCTACGATGCCATATCTAATCATCAGCCATCCCGCTGCGATGCCGATGAGACCGACTTCGATGCCGCGAACATATCCAGGCTCCTGCGGATAAATGCTGTGCAAAAAGCCCCAGATAAAAGCAGGGATTATGACGCCGACAACTTTGCTATTGAAAAGTTTCGATAAATATGACACACCGAATAGCCTAAATAGGAAATCTTCCGAAATGGATGCCATAATCCCAATTGTTATTGGAAAAAGCCACGGTAGAAATGCGCTCATAATGTCCGTGTAGTTGCTCTGCGTCGGCGACCAGAAACCGATTTTGTTCCCCATCACATAGAACAGCACGACGAAGCCGATGTGCATCGCTGCGAATAGATAGCCCGCTATGACGGCGTTTCTAAACTGCGGCGTTCGCCAACCCGACGGCGAAAATAACTGCGGAAGATACGAGAATTTCGGCAGAAATTCGCGATATATTCTTTCGCCTGCAATCGCAGCGACCACCGTTAGCAAGCCCTCGAAACCACCATTTAATATCGCATAAAAAATTTGCTGAAATACGAACCCTGTAAAATTATCCGCAGTGTCATACCAGAACAGAGAAAGCGGCAAAACATTCAATGACCTCACAACCATCGCTAAAAAAACGATTGTTCCAAAAATAATGCCGAACTTCCAAGCGAGCATCTTTCGGCGGAATGCAAATATAAGATAGCCCAGCATCAACAGTCCGAAAATAAATGCGAGGAATTGGTCGACTTGCTGAAACATACTATTAGAACTGCGCACCTTCGAGAATTCACGCCACCAGCCTTCTGGAATATGCAGGAAATCCGAAAAATCGCCGATTTCATCTCCCCAGACGGACACGGAAACCCAATGTTTTGCATTGCCTAGCGACCAATTTTTAAGTTCGAATGTGAACCAGTGGTCTCTGCGATTTGGGCGTTTCTCCGTTTTGCTTTCCTTCAATTCCCAATCATCGAGATTATAGCCGTGTTTCGTGAGAAATGCTTCTGCGATAACTTTTGCGCTATCGAGCGGGATATCAGCGCCGGAGAGCGATTCGGGAATAGAATGGTTAAAATAAACGAGTTTGCCGTCGTCGGGGCGAATACCGATTTTGTATTCCTCTTTTTGAAGCGGGACAAAATATCGCCTTCGCCACATCCAGACGGGAATTTTCTCTTTCAAATGAATTGCAGGTATCGTATCGGCGCCAAATTCCCTGTCGATATAGAGCTTGCCCGATTCAAACATCACGGTGATTTTTTTGAAATCATCGATGGAAATGCCTCTGTCGGTCATAATAGAATCCATCATCGCCGAAGAATGGCTTTTGTCGAATGTAATGGGAACTTTGACTTCGGGCATTGCTCGATAGAAATTGTGCACACCGTAGAACGCCCCGAGAACAGCAAGTAAAAACAATACAACCAAACTTATCTTCTGCGATTTAGACATTCTATTCTCCCGATATAAATTATTATTGGCAAAATAAGCACATTAGATAGAATCTCGCAGCTATCGATAATTGCAGAATTATTTCCAGACACCTGGAATTTTATACCCATTTCCGCATATTCCGTCTGCGCCGACTTTATCGCTCAATATCCAGAAGCCCATTCTATCGATAACTTTTTCGCCGGTTTGCGGGCAGTATGTATCTTCGCCGTCGTCGCCGGGAACATTTCCGATATACACGAATAAAAGCCCCTCTTCGAGAGCGATTTCTCGCGCTTTGTGCAATGTCTCTATCGGTGTAGGCGGTTTATCTGTGAGTTTATAATTTGGCTGAAATCGTGAGAAGTGCAACGGCACATCGGGACCGAGCGAATCGACAATCCATCGGCACATCGAGCGAATGCTGTCCGGATTATCATTTGCGCCGGGGATGAGTAAATTCGTTATCTCGACCCAGACACCTTCTTCACGCAAAATTTTCAGTGTTCGCAGCACAGGCTTTCGCGACGATTTCGTATATTTTTGATAAAATCCTTCATCGCCTTTCAAATCGACATTTGCAGCGTCGATTACTTCGCACAATTTGCGCAGCGGCTTTTCGTTTATGTATCCGCAGGTAATCCATAAATTTCGCAACCCTTCTTGGTGTGCGATTTTGCCCGTGTCGAACATATATTCATAAAATACGGTAGGCTCCGAATATGTGTATGCAATCGATTTGCACCCCGCTTCGAGCGCTTTTTCCACTACATCTGCTGGCATCATAGTTATCGCCTGTCCATCTTCGGGCGCTGCCTGCGAAATCGTCCAGTTCTGGCAAAAACTGCAAGATAAATTGCAGCCGGCAGTAGCAATCGAGAACGCTTTCGTTCCCGGCAAGAAATGGAAGAGCGGTTTTTTCTCGATTGGGTCGATATGCGCTGCAACAGGTTTTCCATAAGTGAGTGCACGCAGTTTCCCGCCGACATTCGCTCTAACACCGCATATCCCGCGTTGTCCTTCGGCAAGAACGCAATTAAAAGGACACAATTCACACTGGACGGAACCGTCGGCAAGTTTCTTATACCACATAGCTTCGTGCAGTGAAAGATTCCATCCACGAACCCGCTCTGCAGTTATCACAACAGCATTTTTTAACCTATCTATAATCGAACCGTTAGTAGTAAGAAAGAGCATAACG
>JALTEE010000120.1 GCA_027007865.1 bacterium | reverse complement strand
GTGCTTGTTGGTAAGGGAGACGGCGTCGAACCTGATACAATCGTTGCGAGAACATTTCTGCCAGGTTCGGTTCAAGCGATAAATGTTTCCGGTATGTTGTCTGTTGACCCCGAAGATGTATTGATGTATATGAAGAAGAAACCCGAGCAGAGTTTTGTTAAAGACGAAATTCTCGCGGAAAGCAAAGGACTTTTTGGACTTTTCAAAACACAAATAAAAGCCCCCTTCAATGGCACAATAGAAAGCGTTTCCCATATAACAGGTCAGGTTATTCTCCGTGCTGAACCTGTGCCTGTAGAAGTCAAAGCATATATACCGGGTATCATCTCGGAGGTTTTTCCCGAAGAGGGTGTCGAAATCGAAACTTGGGCGGCATTTATTCAGGGCATTTTCGGAGTTGGTGGAGAACGGTTCGGAACATTGAAAATAATCGCCGAAAACGCAGACGATGTTTTGACAGACGAACTTATCGATAGCACTTGTTCCGGTCAAATCATTGTCGGTGGTGGGCTTGTAACTGTCGCTGCAATTAGGAAAGCGGAACAGGTCGGAGTTCGAGGAATTGTTGTCGGCGGAATCGATGCACAGGAACTCACACAATATCTCGGATACGATATAGGTGTGGCGATTACAGGTTCTGAAGATACATCGTTGACACTTGTGGTAACGGAAGGTTTTGGACACATTCCTATCGCGCAGAAGACATTTTCGCTCTTAAAAAAATACGATGGTAAACAGGCATCACTCAATGGCGCCACCCAAATTCGTGCAGGCGTTATCAGACCCGAGGTCGTAATTCAACAGCAGGAACCACCCGAAGAGATAAAGAAAAAAGTGACCGAAGAAATAGCAGGAATCGAAGTGGGTTCGTTGGTGCGTGTCATCCGTGTTCCTTATTTTGGCAAAATTGGAAAAATAAGCGCTTTGCCAACAGAATTGCAACAACTCGAAAGCGAAACACATGCTCGTGTGTGCGAAATCGAATTCGGCGATGGAACAAAAGCTATTGTTCCTCGTGCAAATCTCGAAATGATAGAGGAATAAGCCGAGTTTTAAACTTTTTCTGATTTTAAAGAGTTGAAAAAGGGATAAATCACAACTCGAAACTCAAAACTCTCATGAGGGGGCATAATGAAGAGGCTCACATTTGTTTTTTTACTATTGCTAATCGGGATAATTATACCCATCGGTGCCGATGAAAGCAACCCACCTAAACCACAAACGCCACAGTTGATGGATATTCCGGGCGATGGCGGAACAAATGTTTTGTTACAGTGGCGGCATTTTGAAACAGTTCCCGGCATACGATATGATATTCTTCGCAGCGAAGACGGTGTGAAATTTGAGGTTATAAGTCCACTTCAGACGAAGACAATCACTTATGAAGCGCAAAACCAGCCTGAAAACGATGTGTCTGAACTGGGATATTATATTTTGCTTCAACCACAGGAGGGAGACCTTCCGAAAGCGAAAGTAATCAAGGGAACGGATGCAAACAGGGATTCGCTCATCGCTGCGGGAGCAAAGAAGATTTTGCGTGTGGAGCTCGGCGTTCCACCGCTGAGTGAACTTACAAAAATTCCCAATAAATTCGCTCTCGGCGAATTCTATCGTGTTATTCCCGATGAGAAAATCGCAAAACGTCCTGAACCGATTACCGTTTCAAAAAAATTATTTGACCGAATAGGTATAAAAACCCCATCGCTTGGCAATGTTACTATAGAACTTACGCCGAAGGAGAAAGAGCTCGAATTTGTCCACAAAGGGAAACGAATTCTCGCAGCGGGCGAAGACGATATGCCGCTGATTTTAAAATATGGAAAGCAAATTGTATCTTTTGTTACCGAAGATGCGAGATACACTGTGAAATACGAGAGTATGCAATTTCTCGACAGGAAAAGCAAAAATCGTGATATGAAATCCGGCAAACATTATGTGTATAAAATTCGCCTCTATCAAAAAGATATTCCCATCAGCAAAATTTATATGGATAGCGACACGGTGGGAATTACACCGCAGGATGAGCCGCCGGTGGTTCCCGATAAAATCACCGCTTTTTACAACAGGAAAAATGGCAGCGCAGTTATACATATAAAAAATACAAGCAGCCTCGCCTCGTTTTATGATAATAAGAGTTATACGATATTCAAAACTACACCGGACGACACATCTTGCAGCAAAGGAACGCAGATTTACAAAATAGGTGCATCTGCAAAAGCGGTTATCCTCGATAATGTCGATTCAACAGATGTGTTCTACATTCTTGTCGAGGATGAAGGCGGGCAGCAGAACAAGACAGGACTTATAAATTTGACTCCTGCCGATTTGAAAGATGTTCCGCTCCCGCAAAATATGCGTGTTTTAGATTACGAAAACGATAGGGGGCAAAAAATTGCGCTGCGATGGGACCCACCGACACTCGCTGTGGGGTATGCTGTGGAAGATGTAGCGAAGAAGATGATGCAGGAAAAAGTTGATTCGAAGAACATTTACTATATTCCTACCGAGAGTGGCGACTCGCTATTCGTGGCGAAAGATTCCGCTGAAATTCCACAGGGTGCAAGAAAAGTGCTCGAATTGTCATATACCGTTCCCGGCGGGAAAAAAGTTCTTAAAATTTCTTATCAAATGTGGGCAAATTCCGATGATAAAGCGCTCTATGGCGAATTCAAACTCGATGGAAAAGTGAAAATAGACAAGGACAACACGGGAGAATTGCAGTTCCAAAATATTTCCGCAGGAGAATATACACTTGTCGGGCACATAATTAAAAACAACGGTGGGAAATTAAAAAATCCCGAAGCAAATGTAGAAATGAAAGTGGATGCAACTCGTATACACATTGTTCCAATCGATGTTCCGCCGTATGTTTATTATATCTATCGAGGCACCGACCCGAAAGACCCATCTACATTTGTCTATGTAGGTGCCGCTGGTGCAGATTCGAGGGAATATATCGACCAATTCAATGATACCAAAACAGCTGAAAATACTTACTACTATATCGTTCAAGCGGTCGGTCCTAATGGAGCGGTTACGCAGTCCGACCCGCTCGGTCCCGTGGCTGCAAAGTCGAACTGGTTCGATACGAGCAAGGTTGTGATTTTTTTGTCGACGCTCATATTTATTATTGTTGCGTTTTTCTTTATATATCACGCAAAGCGTGGAAGAAAGTTTTATATCCGTCCCATTGCGGGCATCGTGCATATAGATGAAGCACTCGGCAGAGCAACTGAAATGGGGAAACCGATTATATATATTACCGGATTGGGGTTCATCGACGATATAGCGACGCTTTCGTCGATTACAATTTTGGGCAGAGTTGCTCGCAAAGCGGCGGAATATCAATGTAAAATTTTTGTTCCTTGCTACGACCCGCTCGTTATGATTGTTTCGCAAGAAACAGTTCGAAATGCTTTTATGGATGCAGGTCGTCCCGACCTATACAATGAAGAAAACATATATTATATTGCTGCACAACAGTTTGCATACGCTGCTGCTGTGGCTGGATTGATGATAAGAGAAAAGAGTGCTGCGAACTTCTTTATGGGAAGGTTCTATGCGGAATCGCTTATCCTCGCTGAAACAGGTGCATCGACAGGCGCAATTCAAGTTGCAGGAACAGATGATATGACGCAACTGCCATTCTTTATCACATCCTGTGATTATACACTAATCGGTGAAGAATTATATGCCGCATCGGCATATTTGTCCACCGACCCGATGCAGCGCGGTTCGCTGAAAGCACAGGATTTTTTGAAAGCGATAGAAATGATATTGTTGGTTGTCGGTTCGCTTGCCGCCACCGCGGGAATGTGGTGGTTCACGAATGCCTTCCGTGCACTCGGTGGAGACTGATAGTAATAAAAAAATACTTTCAAATAGGGAGGATTTGATATGTTCTGGAAGAAAAAAGTGCCGCTGCTTATAGTATTTATTATGGGTTTTGTGATGGCTGTTCAGTATTTCGTCCCATCCGATTTTTCTAAAAAATTCTATGATACATATATCGATTGGGCGATTGTCATCGGTATTTTCGGTGGAGTTCTGGGCTTTTTCAGCTTTTTCCGTGTCCATATCCACAAGGTATCGAAGCAAGCACCGAACTGGCAGTTTTCTCTTATTTCGATTTTGTGCGCTCTTTTAATGATTATTGCGGCACTGCTCGGGGGCAGAGGAAGTGGCAGTTTGTTTATGAAATTATTCTTATATACCAGTGCTGCAATCAACGCAACTGTTTTTTCACTGCTCGCATTTTATATTTCATCTGCCGCATATCGAGCGTTTCGTGCTCGTTCCACGCAAGCGCTGGCATTGCTGCTCGCTGCGGTTATTATGATGCTCGGTCGTGTTCCAATAGGCGATTCGATTAGTTTTTGGACTGCCTGGGGATGGCCCTCTATAAACGAAATTTCACAGTGGATATTAAATGTTCCGAATCTTGCCGCAAAGCGAGCGATTATACTCGGTGTGGGACTCGGCTCGCTGTTGATGTCTTTGAAAATAATTCTTGGAATTGAAAGAACATATCTCGGTTCAGAATAAAGGAGGAATTTTTATGGATTTTCTTGCAAAATTAGAGAAAGTTGACCGCAGAATAATTTATTTAATTATTACCGTTGCGGTTGTGCTGCCATTTTTCTTCAGAATGGGATTGCCGATAACGATTTCCCCCGAGGTAAAATCTGTCTATGATTACATCGACGGTCTTACACCGAGCGATTGTGTTTTCATTTCGGGAGATTACGACCCGCAGGTCGATGCGGAACTTTCGCCAATGTTCGATGCCATTGTGCGACATTGCTTCGAAAAAAATGTTAAAGTAATCGTGGCAAATGTTTTTAATTTACAAGGGATAGGTCTCGTCGAGCCTCGTCTTAAAAAACTTGCCGAAGAGTATCACAAAGTATATGGCGTCGATTATGCATTTTTAGGCTGGAAAATAGGTGGCAGTTTGCTCATTATGGGTATGGGCGAAAGTTTTAAAAAGACATGGGAAACGGATTATTACGGCACGAGATTGGGAGATATGCCGATAACCCGAAATATTAGAAATTATGACGATATTAGCCTTGTTGCGGACCTCACAGGCGGAGGAGCTTATAATGCATGGATTGTTTATGCCTATGTTCAATATCATCAGAAAATTGCGGCTGGTATAACTGCTGTTATGGCTGCGGACGCTTACCCACAACTTCAGGCAGGTCAGTTAATCGGATTGCTCGGTGGTCTTCGCGGCGCCGCAGAATACGAACAACTCATAAAACACCCCGCTCTCGGTTCCGTGGGAATGGAAGCGCAATCGTGGGCGCATATAGCAATTATTCTATTTATTATACTTGGAAACATTGGGTATTACGCTGTAAAAAGAAAAAATAAAAAGTAGAAATAATTATATATCGGAGGTTATTAAATGCATTGGAGCACGGATATATGGGTATGGATAGCGGTGTTTTTCACCCTATCGGTCTATACATTTCTATGGAAGGATAATCCTCTGTATAAATTTGCGGAATCGGTAACGGTGGGTATTGGAATGGGGTTTGGTGTAGTTCAGTGGTGGAATCTTTCTGTGGTTGATAGATTTTGGGTTCCGCTTACGACCCGCGGCACAATCGGACTCGTGCTGATTATTCCTGCTATTATGGGACTTATGATGGTAACGCGCATTGTTCCGCGTTTCGCTTGGATGTCGAGATATGCGCTCGCTTTCAGTATTGGTGCAGGCAGTGGTTTTATGCTGCCTCGTGCTATTCAAGCAAGTATTTTACAGCAACTTTATGCAACTATGCTGCCGATAAACATATCTTGGACTGGACTTATGGTGAATTTATTCATCGTGGTGGGAACATTGGCGGGATTGATATATTTCTTCTTCTCGAAGGAGCACAAGGGAGTTTTCGGCGGTATCGCAAACATCGGAATATGGTTTCTGATGGTCGGTTTCGGCGCGACATTCGGATACACGGTGATGGCTCGTCTATCGCTGCTCATAGGGCGTGTGTTATTTATTCTGCGTGATTTCCTCGGTATGCACTTGTTCTGATGCAATAGAGAGCACGCGACAAAATAGTGTGTTTTCACATAGTATATTCACATAGTATATCGGAGTATATGCACAAATTTATCGTAATAGCATATGCAATTTTAATTCTGCTTTCGATTCTTTCGCCTGCGCTTGCCTTCGACGAAAATGAAGCAATCAGCGATGAACAGGCTAAACTTTTCCTGTTACAGCGGATGGGAACCATTTCCCCCGACGGAAGCCTTATCGATGCAGAGGGAGCGCTTTATTTTGCTGCTATCGACACAGTGATAAGAACTCACTTGCTATACCGATTCAGGTTCGACAGCAAGCAGTTGTGGCATTTCGAAAAAACATCGTTGCTCGAGACATCTTTGAACGATGGTGGAATATTTTATCCAATTCCCGATTCGATTAAATGGTGCATTTCGGAAAAAACTTTGGATGATTTTGCAAAATTGATCTCATATCCTTTTTTCATTACAGCAAAGCGATTTGTTGGCTACAATCTTGAACCGCGTAAAAAATCTACCGAAATTAACGGCATCGATTGTATAAAAATTGCGATAAAACCTAATCTGGACGAGAATCTTGAGAAATCGCCGCTTACAGGCAGCATCTATATTTCAAATGATAGAACGCATCGTATTGTGAGAATAGAACATCATATCAAGCGCAGTGGTGTTGAACAGCGTGTGCGATGGGATTTTAGGAATATGGGGGAATTCGATTTTCCATATAAGATTACCACATCGCTCGAAACGCAGATGTGCGGGCTCGACTACAGCACTGTGATTAGAGCATATTTCCCTGATATAAACCAATTAATGCCTATCGATACATCGAAATCCGCACCACATATCAATATGACAATGCCTACAAAGTAAAATAGTTGGAGGTTAGAAACAATGTCTATAAAACCGAGAGACAAAATGCTATATCTCGACAACGGCGCTACGAGTTATCCGAAGCCCGATGTTGTTATCGAAAAGTGTGCGAATTATATTCGCGATGTAGGAGCGAGTCCTTCCCGCGGCGGATACGAAACCGCCATCGAAGCGGGGAGACAAGTCTTCGAGACCCGAAACAATTTATCGAAACTTCTCGGTGCAGCGAGCCCCGACAAAATTATATTTACCAAAAACGCTACCGAAGCGCTAAACCTCGCTATATTCGGTATGCTTTCCGACGGCGATAAAGTCGTTACTACAAGAATGGAACACAATGCCGTCATTCGTCCGCTGCTCGAATTGGAAAGACAGGGCAAAATCAAAGTCTTTTGGGCAAAACTGAAAAGCGACGGCAGACTCGACATAGAACATTTTTTCGAACTCGCGCTAAAAAACGATGTCAAAATGGTTATCACGACAGGAATGGCGAATGTTACGGGTGTCATCGTGCCGTTCTGGGAAATCGGCAAATTTTGCCGTGAGCATAATATTTTGTATCTCGTCGATGCCGCGCAGCTCGCAGGGTCGTATCGCGTAAATATCGAGGAAGATTTTATCGATTTATTCGCATTCACGGGGCACAAGGCGCTCTACGGCGTGCCTGGAACTGGCGGGCTATATATCGGCGAACGAGCAAAAAAATTACGACCACTTATATGGGGTGGAACAGGTGGATATTCCGACCTGCCAGACCTGCCCGATATCGTTCCCGATAAATACGAAGCGGGAACGCCGAATACACCAGGAATTGCTGCTCTCGGCGCAGGAGTTAAATATATACTCGAAAGAGGCATAGATAACATTCATCTTCACAAGGAAAAATTGCTGCAAACAGTTATCGACGGACTGCAAAATATTCCGCGAGTAAAACTATTCGGACCAACCGATAGCACCGACCGCTCCTCAACGATTCCGTTTAATATCGATGGAATGAAACCAAAAAAGGTTGCGCAACTTTTGTGGAATCGCTATAAAATAGCGGTTCGTGCAGGATTGCACTGCGCTCCCCTTATTCACCAAGACCTCGGCGTTCCCGATGGAACAGTTCGATTCTCATTTGGAGCATTCAACACAATCGAAGATGCCCAATATGCTGTGGAAGCGGTGAGAGAAATAAGCGTTTCCGCTTAACCAAACATTCCACTATACCATTATTTTTTCAGTGTGCCAAGTATAACCAGATGTAGCCCACTTCCAAAGCGGACTGCATCTCATCCTTTTTCATTTTTCTCGGTGTTCTCTGTGAACTTTGTGACTATGCAAGTGCTTTGCTCGATGAAATCACATCGCCATTCTAATTCCAAAGTGCAGCAGTCCGCTCGAAAAAGTTCTATCTTCGCCGATGCCGTATTCGATTGAGAAAACGCCTGTGCCGAAGAAATACTCGATTCCTCCGCCGTAGCCGATTTTTGTATTCCACTTTTCATTGTCTCTGAATGCGCCGAAATCTACGAACGGGAAAATGTGGAATGTGTTTTGCAGAATAATTCTCGGCTCGGCAGATGCCCATACGAGTCTGCTTCCGGAGAACTGGTTTTCGCGGTATCCGCGCAAGTTTTCCCATCCGCCTAAAAATTTCCAATCTGTCTGCGGCGGCAGTATCGGAGCGAGCCATCCCGAACCCGCTACTTTCGCCCATAGCGACAGCCATTTTGCAAGCGGTATCGCAGCGAGCGCAGACGCCTCACCTTTACTGCCCGGTTCTTCGATATCTTCGTTGCCCCATCGGTGAATGTATTCCGCCGTTGCGGAACCGTTTGCATAAAATCCCTTTCGAGGCAGGAGCGGGTTGTCCAATGTGGAAAATTTTATCTGTCCTTCCAATCCGAAACTTTCGCTCTGGGAAAGCGATGCGCCAGCGGTTCCCGGCGAGGTGCGACTCGTAATAAAACCGACATAGCCGTCTATCTCGAACGACAGCGGAAATTCCACGCCCAACTTGTGTTCTCTGCGGAAATATGTGCTGTCGTGCTTTTCCCAGTATGAGTATAATTGCGGAGCGATGTTCGCGCTCGCTATGAACGGCTCTCGGTATGAAAGTTCCACCTGTCTGTCCGCTTCCGATGCGTAGATTGAAAATGTTGTGGCTCTACCTGTTCCGAAAATGTTCTTTGCTGAAAATTCGAAGTCGCCCGATAAAACATCATCGGCATATCCGAGCACGCCCGAAATGGAAGTTGTCGGCAAATCTTTTGCTTTGACTACGAGTGTCCATTCACCCTTCGGGTCGAGGGCGGGATATGGGTTTCCGAGCAGCGCTACGATTCCGACTCGGCGCAATCGCTGCGCACCCGCATCGATATATTTCTGCCGATAAATTTCATCCGGGTGAAAAAGCATCAAATGTGCGATTACCGATTGTTTCGTTTTCCCGTCCACTTTTGCATTCAAGCACTGCAATCGAACAAAATTTCCGCCTTCGACTATGAATTTTAAAAAAACACCGATATATTTTTCGCGCTCGGAAACATTTACAGCAGTTGTGCAAGATGCAAATGGATAGCCGCTATTTTCGAGAAGCGATACGAACTGCTCCTGTTGCGAAAAGATTTTTGCTGATTTCACAGTGTCGCCGATAGCGATGAATATTTTCCCTTCGAGCGAAACAGAGAAGGAATCGGAATGAACGACATCGAGAGATTCGACTATTACGGGTTTTCCGAGTGAGACGAAAATCGTATCGTTTTTTGTGGAATCGACTTTCGCTTCCCAGTAGCCGTTGCGATGAAGTGCGGTCAACAGAGAATCCTGCGACATTCGAGCATATTCTTCGGGGACGCCGACTGCCAAGGCGTAAATCGTGCCGATACCAAAAATAAATAGAATAGCAAACAAAAAAATCTTTATATTTTTATTAAAATTTAAACCCATTTAATTTAAAACTTTTTTATAGTTTAAATAACTTTCTTTTAAAAATTCATTAAATTTGTTTTTTGATAAAATAATACTATTA
>JALTEE010000119.1 GCA_027007865.1 bacterium | reverse complement strand
GACCTCGGCTTCGGCTTCGAAGCGCCGATGGTGCTTGATATAAGTTCTCCGCGAATCATCATTTTTGCAGACTTTTTTGAAAAAACACCCGGACTTAAAATGGACGAAAAAATACGAAAATTTATTATCGAGCACCCGGGACGAACATATACGCACAAATATGTGTTTTTCGGGAAAATGCGAAAGGAACGAGTGAATTCGAAAATATCCGGTTCACGAACCCTGTGCGGATATGAATTTCCAAAAGGAGTCGCGGGAATTATCGGAATATCGTTTCTGAACGGTAAAAAAATAGTGATAGACAATGTGGAAAAAACTCTTTCGGTGTATTGATATATTGCTGTTTTCTTACTCGAAATTTTTTCCTCGCATTTATCATAATTTCATATACATTGCCTTGCTAAAATGCTGGAGGACTTTTTATGCACTCTGAAGAGATAAGAAAAATATTTCTCGAATATTTCAAGCAACTGAACCATACCATCGTTCCATCTTCGCCTGTTGTTCCCGTGAACGACCCGACCCTGCTTTTTATCAATGCGGGAATGAACCAATTCAAAGATATTTTCACGGGTAAAATTCCAACTCCATACAATCCGCCACGCGCAGCGTCGGTTCAAAAATGTATTCGCGTATCGGGCAAGCATAATGACCTCGAAGAAGTCGGGCACGACGGCTGGCATCACACTTTTTTCGAGATGCTCGGCAACTGGTCGTTCGGCGATTATTTTAAGCAAGATGCGATAATTTGGGCGTGGAAACTGTTGACGGAGCGGTATAATATTCCATCCTCTCGTCTCTGGGCAGCAGTGCACGAAAAGGATGACGAATCGGCGCTAATTTGGGGAAAAGAAATCGGGCTTCCGCCTGATAAAATCATTCGCTGCGGTGACAAAGACAATTTTTGGGAAATGGCGGATACGGGTCCCTGCGGGCCGAATACTGAAATTCACTACGATTGGGGCGAAAATATCGACCCCGATGGACTGCCGAATTCGTCGCCGAGATTTGTCGAAATATGGAACATCGTGTTTATGCAGTATTTTCGAGATGAAACGGGAAAACTAACTCCGCTGCCGACAAAAAATGTCGATACAGGAATGGGTTTCGAGCGGCTCGTAGCAGTTCTGAACGGAACACGAGATAACTATGAAACCGACATTTTCGCGCCGCTTATGGACAGGATTTCCGACATCAGCGAATACGAATACGGTGAGAGCGAAGAAATAAAAGTAGCGTTTCGCGTTCTTGCCGACCATACAAGAGCGCTGGTTTTCGCCATCGCCGACGGCGCTATGCCTGGAAATACAGGACGAGGGTATGTTCTGCGCAGAATTTTACGAAGAGCGGCGCGATTCTCTCGAAAAATCGGCGTTCATAACCCGATTTTATGGCGGCTCGTATCTCCTCTTGTAGATAAAATGAGCAGCGCATATCCCGAACTCGTCGAACGAGCAAACATAATCACGCAGATGATTCGCTCGGAAGAAGAACGATTTGGGAAGACGCTCGATTACGGTCTCGAACTTTTTGAAAAAATAGCGCGTAAATCGGCGCAGAGTAATGAAAACGAGATTTCCGGCGAAGATGCGTTCAAATTGTATGATACTTATGGCTTTCCGCTCGATTTAACGCAGTTGATGGCTTCTGAGCGCGGTCTCGGAGTGGATATATCGGGTTTCGAGCAATTTATGGACGAGCAGCGCCAGCGAGCACGAGCCGCCGGAAAATTCGAGGTCGTTCACGAGAAAAAAGGCGATTTCGAAAATATTTCATCGGGCGAAGACAGCCATTCGCTCTGCTACGAAACCGAGGTCGCGGAAGCGGAAGTGCGAATGATTCGCCAGCAGGATAACAAAATCGAAGTAGTGTTGTCTCACACCCCTTTCTATGCGGAATCGGGCGGACAGGTCGGCGACAGAGGAACAATTAAAGGCGAGGATTTTGCGCTGCAGGTGAGCGACACACAGCACGAAGGCGACCATATCATCCATATTTGCGAGAATGCCGAACATATCGACCATCTTATTTCTGCGCTGCGAGAACATCCGACTATTACAGCAGAAATCGACCATAGGCGGCGCAGCGCAATCCGCAGAAATCACACTTCGACGCATTTGCTTCACAGTGCGCTTCGGAAAGTGCTCGGCGGACACATAAAACAGGCTGGTTCGTTCGTGGCGCCCGATAAATTGAGGTTCGATTACACTCATTTCGAAGCGCCAACCGATGCACAAATCGCCGAAGTAGAGCGAATTGTGAACGATGTTATATTGAAAAATATTCCCGTGAAAACCGATGTCTTAAAATACGACGAAGCGATAAAACTCGGTGCAACGGCATTGTTCGGCGAAAAATATGGTGAAACGGTAAGAATGGTATCGGTTGATGACTTTTCGAAAGAGCTTTGCGGTGGAACACACACTTCGCGAACGGGTGACATCGGATTGTTTTTGATAGTGAACGAAGAAAATATCGGTTCGGGAATGAGGCGCATCGAAGCGCTCACGGGGGAGAGCGCATTCGATTATGTTCAGAAAATCCGCAAAAATTGGGCGCAAGTCGAAAAGCAATTTATTGCAAAAGGTGATGAAGTCTTCGATAGAATTCAGCGGATAGAAGAGGAAATCGGGAAACTGCGCAAGGCACAGACGAGAATGGGCGAGCGGAAAGCGGACGAAATCGCAGACGAATTGTTAGCGGAATCCGCATCCATCGATGATGGCAAACTCATCGTAGCGCAGGTTTCCGCAGGTGATAGGGATATGCTCATCGAGATAATGTCCGCACTCGAGAAAAAAGTTCCATCGGGAACGATATTGCTCGGAGCGCATTTGGCAGATGACAAAGTAGCTTTTGTGTGCCGTGTTACGCCCGATTTTGTGCAGAAATATGGATTGAATGCAGGAGAAATAGTGAAGCGTGTTTCGCAAGTTACTGGTGGCAGCGGTGGCGGCAGACCCGATTTTGCACAGGCGGGCGGAAAGGAACCACAAAAACTCCAAGAAGCAATGGAATTCGCAAGAAAAAACATCGCTCATCAAATCGCAAAATAGGACAAAAATCCTTGACATTGCAAATTC
>JALTEE010000118.1 GCA_027007865.1 bacterium | reverse complement strand
AATTTTGTATTGTTTTATTCGATATAGCGAGGGGGATTATGAAATATTTTTCGATAATCGTTTTAGTAGCGGTATTTTTTCCTCTTTATCCCGCAAATTGCGAGGTAATTCTTCCTCATACGGGTCTCGCCGTTTCCACGAATTTCGGTGTAAAAGGCGCACTCGATGCGTGGGACACTCCCGCAGTAGTTTGTTCTACCGAAACGGGCTGTGCAGATGTCGTTTTCGTAATCGATACATCCGGCAGTATGTCGGGAAGAATCGACGAACTTTATACTGAAATTCAAGAATTTGCATATAATCTCGAATCGGAAGGCTACGACGGGGCATTCGGGCTCGTAACATTCGTAGATGACCCTAATTTTCCGGTGGGAGATACGCTTTTTCATGACCCCGACGCATTCTCCGATATCATAGCAGAACTTAACGGAGCAGAAGGCGGTTTCGAACATCCCATCGACGCATCATATGAAGCGATAGATACATTTTACAGACCTTCGGCAGATACTTGTAAAAAAGTGATTATTTGTGTTACGGACGAAACCGAAGAGGACAGCGACCACTCTTTGGCTGACCTTATAAATATTGCAACAGCAGGTGGCGACACAGTTAGAATTTATCTCGTTAGCCCATCGGGGCATTCGATGCAGCCTGCGTGTGCCGCCACAGGCGGTCGATGGTTCGATATTGAAAGCACGAGTATGAGCGATGTGCTCGATGCTGTCGCTGACGACATCGCAGAATTTACTGCGATTACAATTACCGTTCACAACAACACGGGCAGCGATGTATCCGATATGACCGTGGAGATAAATCCGCTTTCTTGTATCGACCTCGACAATCCAGCAGATTCTATTCAAAATACGGGTCCGGTCCCGAACGGCGATTCTGTTATCGTGAACTGGGAAATCAATGAAGTCTATGGCTGTTCGGGTTGCGAAGATTGTTTTGAAATTACAATCGATGCAGGAACAAATATCGATACTGTTATCGGTTGCCTTTTTGTGGAAAATTGCGACTGTCCGGGAATAAACGCCACAGTAATCGAACCGCGCCACTGCGGAGCATATTCCGCCTGTGATGAAATCGTGTTTCAATTCGATGGCTGTTTTCCCGTTGACCCAAACACGATTGTTGTCTATGTCGCTGGGACTTATATTTATTATCCCAACCCGCAGTTGACATACAATGCAAGCGACCAGACATTGACATTTCATCCGAGCACACCATGGGCAGAAGGCGCTTCGATAGACTTTTGGATATACGATGCGCAGGACATCACGGGTTGCGCACTGCGATACAGTCAGCACTGCAATCTAATCGTCGATACTACACCGCCTGTTGTAAATATAGAAGCGGGCTTTTCGCCCCCGTGCGGAACAACGATTAGCGAATCGGACAATATTACATTTTCGGCGTCTGCTTATGACAACGGTGCAGGAATGACCGATTTTATGCCGATATATGCCGAGATTACTTCGCCGAGTTGGGACCCTGTTAGCATAGTTGCACTCCCAGGGCTTGGGTTTGTTACAATTGTGTTAACCGATGGACTCGGATGGCCTGTAACTTGCAATAGCGATACAACCTGGTCTGGAGTGGATGGAATACCCTTCGCGGGGTTTCACGGCTATAGCGTTCTATGCACAGACCTTTCCGTTCTTGCCCCCGATTGTGATTGCGGCGACGAAGAATACTTTTTCGACTTCGATATCAATGCAGGCGAAATCCGCAATTATTATTCACCGATTATCCCTTCGGAATACACAATTTGCTTTTATGTTACCGATGCGGTAGATGATGCAGATTGCGGACCGAATACAGATACGCTTTGCTGCACATATTATTTTAGCGGATGCGTATCACCGAACCCGTTTTCGCAAATTTCTCCCGCTAATGGATATACTGTCGAATGCAGCGTTTTCGTGGATTTTATCTGGCAAGCCTCGTCGGGAACTCCGCCGATGTATTATGACCTATATGTCGATGGTTCGCCTGTGGCAACTAATTTGACCGATACGACATACAATTACGGATGGGTCTATAATACAGGCAGTTCCCCGATGACATTGAACTGGTCGGTTTATGCTCACAATGCCTGCGGGAATTACACGACATCGATATGGTCGATAAATATCGACCCGTGCTGCGTTCCTGCATCAGTCCAACTCGGATGTCCATATCCGAACTGCTATCAGTTTTCATCCTGTCTGCCGCAGCCTATATCCTTTGCCATCACTGATACGAGCGGGCGGACAATCGACCATAACAGAGTATATTTCACTGTGGAAAGATGGCACGCACTCACAGGCACAAGCGATACATCGCGGATAAATGGAGCTGCTCCCGAAGTCTCGTGGGTGGGGGATACCGCCATTGTCGATTGGACTGCCCTTTCCGATGGAGATTCTGTGGTGATAACACTCGATTCACTATTTACTACCGATAGTTGCCGAACAATTCCCGGACCATAGATAGCAAAGAATATGAACCCTGCAAAATAGGTGATTTTTGAGTTCTTTGATATGCGTTTTTATTTACCCCCTCTATCCTCTAACTCCTTTCTCCCCAAGGAGAAAGGAGGATTCCCTTCTCCCTTCGGGAGAAGGTGTCCCGCCCTGTCGGGACAGATGAGGGGCAACAGAAAATATCTATCACTATGAAACACAATGAGTTAGGCATGGAGGTAAAAAATCCAAAAATCGGAGGTAAAAGTAGTTCTCTTATAACAAGTTAGAATAAATTGCAGGAAACATAGCAAAGAATAAGAATGTAGGTTTAGCCAAACTACCCGCAACGGCAAGGAGCAAAATTAGAAAGCCAAGAGTCTTGCCAGACAAGAATGTCTGACCTACCTGATGTGGTAGGACGGGCATTCTTGCCTGTCGTCGATAGAGTGATGTTGGGCGAATAGTAGTCGATCCTGTCCCAATGGGATTGTATTTGGCAGGATTCGAACCTGCGACCTACGGATTAGAAGTCCGTTGCTCTATCCAAGCTGAGCCACGGGCGCTATTGATATACAACAAGTTAGGGAAAACATACTTTTTGTCAAATCCTTTCTGTGCCAAATGAAATTGTTGTGCAA
>JALTEE010000117.1 GCA_027007865.1 bacterium | reverse complement strand
TGCAGAGCTCATAGCATACTTGAAAAATAAGCATACTGAATGGCATTTTGTCGATATGTCAAAAAAAGCGATAATACTCGCACTGCCCGGTCTCGGTGATGCGCTGATGTCCACGCCCTTGATACGCACCATCGTGGAAGAATTGCGATATGAAACGGATTTGCTCGTGGCACAAAAAGGAACTTTCGGCGTGATGGAAACAAATCCGCACCCGAGAAATGTTATTTTTTTCGATTTTGTCCGCGAGGGGCATTTTAATTCGATGAAATTTTTATGGAATCTACGCGGGAAATACGACATTTCCTTCACGACATATCCATCGTTTCCGCGGCAGTATCATTGGGTTGCTTGGGCTATCGGCGCAAAACGAAGAATCGGGCATCGTTTCGGTTCGGGATATTATTCTCATTTCCACTTTATTTACACGGACAAAGTCGAAGCGCAGCAGGATATTCACAATGTATATAACAATATGAATTTGTTAAAACCGCTCGGTTTCGACATCGAGCCGGGCAAAATGGAAGCATTTTTGACCGATGAGGACAAAGAGCGTGGAGAAAAATTTTTGAAAGAAAATAATTTGAAATCGGACGATTATATATTTTTTCACAACGGGAGTTCGCTAATAAAGCCGAATTCGGAGAAAAAGCGTCTGCCGTCTGGCACTGTCGATGCTTTGATGCGAATGTTCCTTGATGCGGGTTTGCGGGTTGTGTATAACGCGGGACCCGACGAGCACCATATTCCCGATATCTCGGGACTCGTGATTTTGAAGGGGCAAAAAATACGAACTGTCGGCGCTATAATAAAATCTTCCGCTGCGTTGGTATCGAATGATTCGGGACCGATGCACTATGCGGTTGCACTCGGTAAAAAAGTCGTTGCAGTATTTGGAAATACCGACCCGAGAAAGGCATATCCGTGGATGGTTCGCAGCGTGGTTATCGAGTCTGATTGGGCTTGCGCTCCCTGCTATGTCGATTATGCGCAGCGATTTTTCCCGTGCACTCATCCCGATTTCGACCCGCAAATGGAGAGTTTCCCTTGTATGGCAGCATTTGAGCCGAAGACAATATTCGATGCAACAATGAAAATTTTGGAGGTTCGATGAAATTTTTTATTACAAAAGAAAGTGTGCTAAAAAGTTTATTGCTAATATTCGCAGCGATAATCGTTTTTTTGCCAGATACTTCGTTTTCCGTGCCAAACTGTATTACGACGACAATGCAGAGCGGAGCGCCAGCGTCGAACTCGATTGGCGACATAGTCTATGACGGAGTTTGCCTCTGGGTTGCCACAGGCGACGGCATTTCACGCACCTGCGACGGCGGAGCTAACTGGGAACATTATTTGCGCGGAAAATCGTTCTCCGCAATGTGCTATGCTTACGGCAGAATTTTTGCCGAAGCCGCCTATGATTCCGAAATCGCTGGAACATCCTATCCTGTAGGCGAAAAACTTTACTGGACAATTGCACACGATAACCCTATCGAATGGTTCGAACTCTCCCCATGGCAAATGACGCTCGTGCCCGACCTGTCCTTTTCGGCGATGCTATCGTATGACCTTGTCGTAACCGTCGATGGAGGCGATACAATTCTTTGGTCGGCGAACTGGTATGGCGGACTATCTCGCAGTTTCGATTGGGGCGAAAATTGGGAAAATATTTTATGGTCGGACACATCTTATAGTGTGGCGGACAGCGGAATAATTCAGGACACTGTTATTTATGAGGATAAAGATTCGGTTCTTGCGTTTGTGCTCGAAAACGGCGATTATCATCATCGGCTTTTATATGCGGTTTCTGCCGATACTTCTGCCGAGCCGCCCATCGTATATTGTGGAACGGCATCGGGGATTTTTGCTATTCAGGATACTGTCTGGTGGCGCTCGAGAACTGCGCAGGGTCTGACAGGGAACTGGTGCGTCGCTCTTGCTGTGCAATATCTATCGTCGGGGAAAACCATTGTCTGGGCGGCATCGCGCGCCGTTCCCGATAATGCAGACGAAATCGATGCGATATGTTATTCGACCGACAATGGACTTTCTTGGGACACGCTCGCGACTTATGTAATGTGCTGGAATTTTTCATTCGGCTGCGACGGAGCATTTTTCGCCTGTGAAGATGGCTTTTATCGTGCAGATGTGTATGAAGAAGGCGATTCCGTCGTTGCAGAAAATTTCGAGAAAATAGACATTATCGATTCTGAAAGCGGTTTCCAACTGCCGCTCGATGAGATGATTTCTACTTATGTGGTCGGAGATACAGTTTGGGCGGGAAGCGATTTCGGACTGGCATTCTCGCCCGATTGCGGAGAGAACTGGACGATTTTATTCACTCCGCAATCGCCCGAATGGAACAAAACTTATGTTTTCCCATCGCCGTTTTCTCCGAACAATCACGGAGCGATGTTTTTCGTATTCGATAATCCCGCTTATGGCGAAGTGCAGTTAAAAATATTCGATTTCGCCATCGATGAAGTATTTTCAACAAGCGATGTGTATTATGCAGGAACGGGAAAGATGTTCCAGTGGAACGGAATAGGGAATAATGGCAAATACCCCGCAAACGGAATATATCACTATAAAATAACGCTTCCCGATGGCACCGAACTGTGGGGAAAATTTGCGCTATTAAAATAACACACCCTTCGGGTGTTTCCGCGCTTCGCGGCTCATAAATGTCGCTCCTGGTGGTCGCTCGAATTATTGCGAGCCGATGGCTGTCGAATTTGAAACTTTTAGCAAGCGTTCCGCTTGACCATTGCCCTTCGGGGTTCGTCAGAGGCACTCCTGGTGGTCGCTCGAATTGTGCCTGTCTGAACAATTATCCATATATGGAACAAACCCCCGAAACACAGAAATAGAAAGAAAAAGGAAAATTAGGCGATTGGATTTTTCCCTTGACTTTGCGATTCGAGATTGTTTATTGGGGTTGAAGGGGATTGTGAAGATGATGATTTCAGATATGGATATATATACGCAATACTACGCATAATCCGTCATATTAGAGATATATGCGAAGTAAAGTTCGGATATAAACAAGTTATTTACCATTGCTAGGAATAGGAGGTCGAAAAGATGAGTATAAA
>JALTEE010000116.1 GCA_027007865.1 bacterium | reverse complement strand
GAGCAAGAATCACTTCGTAAATATAGAGAATCGATTGGGAAATAAACAAAAATAATAAAAATATTAATTTTTGCTTGAATAATTCAGGGAGGTAAATATGGCAAAGATAAATCCTAAAAAAGTGCCGATGCCCGAACAAGACCCAAAGGTTCGGAGCAAAAATTTTAACGAAGTTGCGCTGGGACTGACGCCAGAACTCGCACTCGAAGAGGCAAAACGCTGCCTGCAATGTCCAAATCCCACCTGCATCGAAGGATGCCCAGTGGAAATCAATATTCCCGCTTTCATCCAGAAAATAGTCGATGGCGATATTCGCGGGGCAATCGACATCATAAAAGAAACTAATTCTTTGCCCGCAATTTGTGGAAGAGTTTGCCCACAGGAAACGCAGTGTGAAGCAAAATGTATTCTCGGGAAAAAATTCGAACCTGTTGCAATCGGCAGGCTCGAACGATATGTTGCAGACTATGAGCGTGAAACTCTCGGTGTGAATATGCCATCGATAGCGGCGCTGAATGGGAAGAAAGTTGCCATAGTAGGCGCAGGTCCCGCTGGACTCACCTGCGCAGGAGACCTCAGAAAAATGGGATACGATATTACGATATTTGAAGCCTTGCACGATACCGGCGGTGTCCTGCGATATGGCATCCCTGAATTCCGACTCCCAAATACAATTATAGATGCCGAAGTGGGATATGTTAAAAAACTCGGTGTAGAGATGAAAGTAGATATCGTTGTGGGACAGACATTGACGCTTGATGAACTTTTCGATATGGGTTATCAAGCGATTTTTCTCGGCACAGGCGCAGGATTGCCAAGATTTATGAATATTCCTGGCGAAAATCTAAATGGAATTTATTCTGCTAACGAATTTCTCACCAGAAACAATCTTATGCGGGCATATCTTTTCCCTGAATACGACACTCCGCTATGGGTTGGCAAACGAGTAGCAGTTATCGGCGCTGGAAATGTTACTATGGATTCTGCGAGAACGGCGCTGCGAAATGGCGCAGAGGAAGTGCATATCGTATATCGCCGCTCGAGAAAAGAAATGCCCGCGAGAATCGAAGAAGTGCATCACGCAGAAGAAGAAGGAATAATATTCGATTTATTGACCAATCCGATTCGATACATCGGAGACGAAAATGGCTGGGTGAAGCAAATAGAACTTATCAAAATGGAACTCGGTGAACCTGACAATTCAGGTAGAAGACGACCTGTTCCAATTGAAGGGTCGAACTACATCGTCGATTTCGACACTGTCATCGTCGCAATCGGGACATCGCCAAACCCGCTCATTATGCAGGGTGCAGGATTGGAAACTACGAGATGGGGCACTGTTGTTATAGATAAAGAAACAGGAATGACTTCGAGACCCGGTGTTTTTGCCGGCGGAGATGTTGTCACAGGTTCTGCAACTGTAATCGAAGCGATGGGCGCGGCAAAAATTGCTGCGAGAGGTATCGATAAATATCTGAATTCAAAATAGCCCAGCAATAACTGATTAAATGGACTATCCCACCACGACGGGATAGTCCATTTTTCTCATTCTTCGGGATTGTATTCTGCAATATATTTGCCGCCGAATGTTCGCAATATAACTTTAACCTTTTTACCAGTTATTCGATACCCTTTTTCCGCGAGTTGTTCTGCGATGTCCGTTGGATTTCCTTCGACCTGTCTTTTAGAAACCTCTATTACGAGCGGTAGTTGGTCTCTCGTTATTGCGAAGCCTTGATTTTTCAAATAGTTTCTAAATCTATCGTATTTTGTCGGAGTTGCGAGATAATTTTCTTGAACTTCGATTTTTGGTGGCGCTCCTGTGTCCCGCTCGGGAGTGGGTGTTAGCATAATCAGTGCGGTCGCGAACAGCAGCGCCCACATAAACCTGCCTGCTACCGCACCGAATTTTATTCTATGCTTCTTTTTCCGCCTCATATCACAATATCTATAATATTAGATTATTAAAGTAAAACTTTAATTCAATATATCACTTTTTTGCGCAGAAATTTCAAAAAATCGTTAAGTTTTTTCCAATTCCAATAGAAGTGTATCTCTGAATATTCCTTTTGCGCCGAGAGATTCTTTGAACCTTGCGAGACCGAGATTCGGAACATTGTCGAGCGTGTATGTTCCGAAGTCGAGCCATCTGAAATTATTAGCAGATGCCCATTTTACCACCTCTGTGAACAGCAAATTCAACGGTCTCAAATTCTGATGCTCATAATCCTGACTGATATAAAATGCCAGAACTGTCCGCTTGTTGCATATAAATATAACAGTTCCTGCGACCATTTTATCGCCTATATATGCAGCGAATAGCTCGATTTTTTGAGGAAGCAATTTCCGTAAGCGAAACAACTCTTCTGCTGTATGCGTCGGTGCAACGCCGTGCCTCATCGAGAGATTTTTCTCTAAAATTTCATAAAATGCGGAAAAATCGTCGGTTCGGCGAATTTCGATATCGTTTTTAGATGCTTTTCGCATCGCTGTCCGCGCTGTGGAACGAAATAATGCGAGATTTTTCCCGAAATCGGTGAAAATCGGCAGAATAGCGGTTAGTTCTCGTTTCTTGTGGTGCGCTCCACTATTGAAAAGCGCGAAATCGATGTGATTTTCCGGAAATTCATAGTATATCCACGGCGGCAGGGTGAGTTCGATTCCATCGTAATTTTTTACCTTTGCAAAGTGCAGCAGTTCGTCCACAAGAGCAATGGCTTCGGAAATGCCTGTTCGTTTGCGCAGCACAAATCCACCGAACGATGCACCCGGATGCGAAACTAAAATGTTTTTTCCATCTCTATTCACCGCAGCGGCAGGAAAAAGCGCAACAAGATTATTTTTATTATAGAACATAAGATGATGGTGATGAAATCGCTGCGGCGGATGATAATCGAAAAAATCTTGCAGTGCGAAAAGCGTGCCATTGTTGGCTTGCTCGACAAAATCGTTCCATTTAGCACGATGGGATTGTGTGTATTCGATTATTTTCATAGAAAGACTCACCAGTTAATTATTTTTTAAACTACTCTTAATTTCAATAAAAGCAAGATAAATATAACCACAATATATTGTGGCATTAAATTTATAATAATACAT
>JALTEE010000115.1 GCA_027007865.1 bacterium | reverse complement strand
GAAAAATACTTGCTAAAATTTTATCTAACTATATTATCTAAAATTGTTTTTCTATTTGGGTAATTTCTAAACCGTTTCCCGTTCATAATGAAGGAGGAACATTGTTGGATAAATATTTCGTTTCATCATCACCGCACATTTCTTCGGCAACGAGCACAAAAACTATAATGTGGAGCGTCGTCCTTGCACTCGTTCCTGCACTTCTCGGCTCGATTTACTTTTTTGGTGTGCGAGCGCTCTGGTTAACGCTTTTAGGTGTTCTTGGCGCACTACTATCCGAAGCCATTGTGGAATTATTCTCCAAAAAAGCGCTTACGATATCCGACGGCAGCGCCGTCATCACAGGTATTTTGCTCGCTTTTAATATTCCTCCAGGCGTACATTGGTGGATGCCTATCGTAGGAGCGTCGTTTGGGATAATTTTCGGCAAGATGGTATTCGGTGGGCTCGGCAATAATCCACTCAATCCCGCTCTCGTTGGACGAGCATTTCTTATGGCATCGTGGCCAGTCGAGATGACGACGCGATGGCTCGCACCGAAAACCGGCTCGATATCGAGCATCGCTACAAAAATCGATGCAATTACTGGTGCGACGCCGCTGGGGGTTCTCAAAAATTTCGTCGGGAAAACATTATCCGATACCTCGGCATCGCCTGAAAAAATCACACAGGCAAAAGAAATATTACACCAACTATATGCTAATTGGACAAATCTATTCTTCGGCAATGTGGGTGGCGTCATCGGAGAAACATCCGCAGCACTGCTTATAATCGGTTTTTTATATTTGCTGGTCAGAAAATTTGTGGATTGGCGGATACCGCTTTCATACATCACCACAGCCGCCATACTCGGCTGGATTTTCGGCAGTCCCGAGGGAATGTTCAAAATGAATGTTCTGTTCTATATTTTCAGTGGTGGATTGATGCTCGGCGCACTATTTATGGCAACAGATATGGTAACATCGCCTATTACAATAAAAGGAAAGTGGATTTTCGGGATTGGTTGCGGAATTTTGACAGTGGTGATTCGCCGATGGGGCGGCTATCCCGAAGGTGTGTCGTATTCGATTTTGCTTATGAATTTAACGGTGCCATTGATAAATCGTCATACAAAACCGGAAAAATTCGGCAGTAGAAAATAAGAAATGATAAAAATCTAAAGGATATAAATCGCTCGATTTAGATTTTTTAGACATAAACAATTTTTCATAATCGAGACGAAGAAATTGCTTCAAAAAAATTTGGAGGAATAATAATGAAATATGTTATCAAACTCGGGCTTACACTTATGATATATGCGGCAATTGCAGGCTTGCTACTCGGCTTCATTTACACAAAAACGAAACCGAAAATCGACGAACAGGCACGCCTTGAAAGAGAACAAGCTATCAAAGAAGTGATGCCACCAGGCGCCGCTGTAATCGGCGAAGATACGCTTTCCAACGGAAAAATAATATCTGTGGGCTACGCCGATGAATCAAAAACAAAACCTGTTGGATACGCAGCGCTCACAGCAGGAGTCGGCTTTTCGAGCACAATCAAAACTATGGTCGGTATCACAACAGATTTTAAGGTCAACGCAATAAAAGTAATTTCGCAATCTGAAACGCCCGGGCTCGGCACGCATTCGCAGGACGATTGGTTTCAGAAGCAATTTGCAAACAAAACCATAGACGGTTTGCTTGTCAATAAAGATGGTGGAACAATAAAAGCAATCACGGGTGCAACTATTTCGAGTCGTGCTGTTACAAATTCTATCAAGAAACTTTTAATAGAATTGAAATCCATTGAAAATGAACTGCCACATTATACAGAACAAGCGGTATCTGATTCGTCGATATGATTTCTAATACTGTCTAAAGAAATATGAAATCGCGAAAAAAGATAATTTTCAACTTCGATATATCGGAGGATTAAAAAATGCTAAAGGAATTTACAAAAGGATTAATTAGAGAAAATCCTATTTTAGTTCTTGCGTTAGGTCTTTGTCCTACACTCGCAACATCAACAACGGCATATAACGGTATCGGTATGGGCATTGCCGCTTCTTTTGTGCTGGTGATGTCGAACATCATAGTTTCCGCAATCAAAAAAACAGTTCCATCAAAAATCCGAATTCCGATTTTCATTACTGTTATAGCGACATTTGTCACGATTGTCAAACTCGTGATGGCAGGATACACGCCGGGACTATCGAAACAATTAGGTATTTTCATTCCACTGATTGTCGTCAATTGCATTATTCTCGGTAGAGCGGAAGCATTTGCGAGCAAACATGGAATTTGGGCTTCCGCACTCGATGGACTCGGAATGGGACTTGGGTTCGCAATCGTTTTATTTGTCGTTGGGTCTGTGCGAGAAATTTTGGGCAGTGGAACAATTACATTGGGGTTTCCTATGTTGATTAACCCTGTAAATTTCAATATTCTCGGGAAAGGATATAACCCTGCGCTTTTATTGATACTGCCCCCCGGCGGATTTATTACGCTAGGAACTTTTATGTGGATAAAGCAACTTTTGATGAAAGAAAATGCGTAACAATGGACTTTACGAGCAAACTTGATAAGGCATTGGAATTGCTTGAAAGCGCGAAGCAGTCGATGCAAAATGGCGATTATGGCGATTGCGCTATTCTTGTTCAAAGCGCTGTTTCAAACGCTATACGCGCATTAGAGATAAAAAGCGGAGTTTTTAAATCAGGTGAAATGCTATTTGAAAAATTCTCTGCATTTACGGACAACAGTGAGATTATAAATGCTGCGCGAGTTATAGACGATTTTTTCAGCCCGCTTTTATATCCTGTGGGTTTCGACCCGGCGACATCAGAACCCGACATATCTGCGGGCAAAGCGCAGATGGCAATTAAATATGGAGAAATTCTTTTAAAATTTGTCGAGAGTAAAATATTTAGAAACAATTCAAACAATGATGATGAACAGATGTAGAAATTCGATTAAATCCGGATGGACAGGAAAATAATTTTATGAAATATTTGGAGGTATATTATGACTTTGGGTTCACTCATAGCGCTATCGATAGGCGCGATATTCATCAACAATTTTGTTCTATCGCGGTTTTTGGGATTATGCCCTTTTATGGG
>JALTEE010000114.1 GCA_027007865.1 bacterium | reverse complement strand
GTAACAAATAATTTATTGTGACAATAAATAACGATATTTTCAACAGGCCGGGACACCTTGTTTTTTAATCGGGTTTTTTCAAAAATATTAACAATGCATTGGTAATAAAATTATCTTATTTGACCTTGTGCCAATGAATGTGGGATTAATTTTGGGAAATAAAACAATCAATGCGATTTTTTCCGGATAACATCGAAAACGAGGTGCAGGCGCGGCTAAATTACAAGAGGCTTGCCGTGTTGTATCATCCTGATATGGGTGGTAATGAGGAAATTATGCGTGAAATTAACCAGGAATACGAACTGGTCAAGAAACACATCAGGAAATACAAGGAAGGACTGCAAAGCCTGAAACCAGGCGATGTGGTCATCGTAAACGGGACTGAGTGCACGGTGACAGCCGTGTTTGAAAAGACTTTTATTGCCCGGGCAAACGGTCGCCATCGACTGGCTGTTTTCGAGAAAAAAACCGGCCGCTCGGTTTACGATCACAAATACATAGCCCGGCTGCCGGAATAAATTCCTGTTAAATCATATTGCAATTTTTCCGATATTTAATATTTTGATAAAAATAGGAGAATAAATATGGGGAAAATATTATTAGGCAACGGTATTGTTACTGACGGCGTTTCCACTTTCATCGAAAATGGCGCGATTTTAATTTCCGATGGCAAAATCGGAAAAATCGGCGGCACAAATGAATTGAAATCGCAGAATGCGGAATATTTCGATGTTGGTGGCAGAGTAATTCTACCTGGATTTTTAAATCCACATCATCACCTTTATTCTTCTCTTGCAACGGGTCTTGCTCCTGCGGGGGATGTGGAAAATTTTGTAGATATTCTCGAAAAACTTTGGTGGCGTTTCGATGCCCTCCTTGACGAAGAAGCAGTCTATACATCGGCGCTGGTGGGAATAATCGATTCCGTCAAACACGGCGTAACAACTATATTCGACCATCACGCTTCGATGAATTTTGTGAGCGGAAGCCTTGATACAGTCGAAAGCGCGTTCAAAATTGCGGGAATAAAGGGACTGCTCTGCTTCGAGACATCGGATAGAATGGGCAGGGATAGCGTCGCACAGCACATCGAAGAGAACATCGATTTCTATCGCAGGCACAAGAATAACGGCAATATTAACGGTGCGTTCGGTATGCACGCGAATTTTACATTGAGCGACGACACACTTTCCGCAATATCGAAAGCAAAGCCCGCAGAAATGCCGATACACATTCATTGTGGCGAAGATTTTTACGATTTCCAATTCTGCCGAGAACTCGGATACGCAGGACCTGTGGACAGACTCGACAAATTCGGGCTGCTCGATGAAAAATCGCTTCTCGCACACGCGATTCACCTCGGCGAACGAGATTACGATATTATCAATAGAATAAAGCCGATTGTCATAACCAATCCCGAATCGAATGCGAACAATCGCGTTGGAACGATGAATAGAAAGCGAATTGGGAGATATCTTATTGGCACGGACGGCATCAGCGGCGACATTGTCGCATCACTTCGCTCCGCGTATCTGCTGAATTCTATGGATGGCATTTCGTTCGAAGAATTATCTCGTGCGTTTTTCAGCGAGCGGTATCGAGCCCAAAAAGTGTTTTTCAAAAATTCGGGCGAATTTCGCACCGGAATAGATGCCGACATTGCAGTGCTCGACTACATTCCGATAACGGATATTTCGCCGCAGAACTTGTTGGAACATCTCATCTTTGGCGCAAAAACAGCAAAGGTATACATAACAATCGCAAATGGCAAAGTTTTATATGCCGATGGCGAGATAAAATTCGCCGACGAGAAAAAAATAATTTCCGAAGCGAGAAAAATTGCAAAATATTTGTGGGAAAAGTTCTGATGTGAGAAATCGATAATTCACATAGGAGGAAAAATGGACATTGCAGACCGCATAAAAACTCTGGCGAAGAAATATGAGAGTTTTACGGCACAAAATCTTTCAAAAATCGTGAAAATACCATCTTTGAGCGGCGATGAAAAAAATGTTATCGAGGCGCTCGAAAGAATGCTCATAGATGCCGATTTTGACGAAGTTCGCATCGACAAACTCGGGAATTTAATCGGTCGCATCGGCAGCGGCGATAAAAGCGTTGCATTTGATGCGCACATAGATGTTGTCGATACAGGCGACATTTCACAGTGGAATTTCGAGCCGTTTTCGGGAGAAATTCGCGACGGAAAAGTTCTTGGGCGCGGCTCGACAGACCAAAAAGGCGGCGCCGCCGCAATGATTACAGCGGGAAAAATCCTGAAAGAACTTGGATACGACGGCGAGTTCAGTATCTATTTCACATTCACCGTTATGGAGGAGGACTGCGACGGTATGTGCTGGAATTTTTTAATCGAGACGGGCGAACTCGTTCCCGACTATGTTGTCCTCACGGAGCCGACGAATCTTTCCGTCTATCGTGGGCACCGTGGCAGAATGGAAATGGATATTTTCTTCGGCGGAGTTTCCGCTCACGGAGCGATGCCCGAGCGCGGCGATAATGCAATATACAAAGCATCCCGCGCTGCAATCGAAATCGAAAAATTAAATGAGCGATTGAAGACCGATGAATTTTTGGGGAAAGGAACGGTCGTGGTTTCGCAAATCGTTTCGGAATCGCCATCGTTATGCGCTGTTCCCGATAAATGCGCAATTCATCTCGATAGAAGACTTACATGGGGTGAGACTAAAGAAAGTGCAATCGCAGAGGTGCGTGATGCCATCGGCGACGATGCAAAAATCGTTGTGCCGATATACGAAAAGCGAAGTTTTAAAGGAGAAAATCATCCACAGGAGAAATATTTTCCCACATGGAAATTCCCCGAGCAACATTTTCTTGTGCAAGCAGGGATGGAAGCGGCACGGCTCGTTCTCGAACGAGAACCGCTCGTCGGGAAATGGACATTTTCCACAAACGGTGTCGCCACTGCAGGAAAACATAAAATTCCTTCTATCGGCTTCGGACCCGGAAACGAGATTTATGCGCATTCGCCGAATGAGAGCGTTCCAATCGAACATCTTGTGAAAGCATCAGCATTCTATGCGATGCTGCCGTTTGTGCTCGATAGAAACTCAATAGAAAATAATTT
>JALTEE010000113.1 GCA_027007865.1 bacterium | reverse complement strand
ATCGGAAAAAATTATTCTGGTAAAATAGTTGCGCAAGCATTCAGATAAAATTGCGGTGCACTAAATTGGACACATGATTTAAACGTGTGTCCATTTTTATATCTATGCTTGCTCGATGTTCAATGTTCGCATTCTATTTATTGTTGCGGCGAGTTCATATTTACGAAAACCTGCAAGGTCTGGCGTTTTCTCCCAATCATCGTCGAGTAAAGACGATAATCCGCCTTCCTGAATTTGCTTTTCGATAATATCGAGCAGGTGCGACAATTTCGAGTGCCCGAGTTTTTTCTGCAAAAACGCCATTGCAAAGCCGATTGCGCGAATTTGCGTGGGCAGCATTATCTGTTCTACAAAATGCAAATCTATGCGCTGCTCGCCAAATATCAGCACCTTTCCCTGAACTTTTATATTGCGTTTTCTTTTGCCTTCTGCAGCGGAAAAATTTTTCGGAAGGACAATTCTTTCTGCGGGGGAATTCATAGGCGCCGGCGTTTTACCGCGCTTCGATGGATATTCTTTTATAATCTCCTTTGCTTTATTGGTCGCATTTCTTGGGAGAAAATTATCCATCAAAATCACGGTATCAGCGGCATCGAGGTATTCTCCCGCTCCACCGACAACGATAATCACCGATACGCCGAACTTTTCTCGCAATTCTTTAACCCTATCCACAAGCGGAACAATTGGCTCTCGCTCGATTAGTTCGATCATTCTGTCATCTTTTATCATAAAATTCGTGGCGGATGTGTCCTCATCAAAAAGCAGTATTTTTGCACCCGCTTCGAGTGCTTCTGAAATCGAAGCTGCCATAGATATGCTGCCCGATGCATCCTGCGTGTAAAAATTCGATGTGTTTTTTTTCGATGGTAATTCAGAAATGAACGGCGATATGTCCACGCCGACCACGGAGCGACCATCTTCCGAGCGAACCTTTACCGAATCGCTGCGCGTGATAACAAATTCTCGTCCATCGCCGGGAATGTGATTATACACCCCCGACTGTATCGCTTGCAGCAGCGTGCTTTTGCCGTGAAATCCTCCGCCGACAATGAGCGTAGTCCCTTCGGGAATGCCCATTCCTGCGATTTTTCTGCCCGATGGCAGTTCGAACTCGACCATAAAATCGTCGGGAGAACGAAATGGAACGGCATCTTTCATCGGTTTTTGCGAAATGCCAGATTCTCGGGGGAGAATTGCATCGTTGGCGATGAATGCGATAAGGTTTCTCTCGCCGAGCATCTTTCGCAGCGCATTCTGGTCGCGATGAAAATGAATAAAATCTGTGAGATGCTCCACTTTCAGAGCGTAATCGAACAGCGATGTGCGAACGATTTGCGGAATATCCATAAAAAACATTTCGTATGCCGAATGCCCATCGATTGTTCTGCCTTTTGCCGGCAGACCGATAAATAAACGAGCGATGATTTTTTTATCGAAAATTTCGACGGTGCTGCGTTTCAAAACAATTTGTCCGCAATCGGGAACGGAAATTTCCCCGCTATGCCCGGTTCCGCGCTGGCGAGAATTCTTCTTGCAATGAAGCCACAACATTCGCGAAAGATAGTCGCACAACGCAACAGAATCGATTTGCGAATCGAGCCACTCGGGGGAAAAATTGTGCTTATCTATAACAATTCGCACCACAGAAGAATTTGCAAATGGGTCGCACTGAACGCGGTCTATATGAAGTTCGAAATCAGAATATTTATATGAACCGTAAAGTTCTTTATACGATTTATATCCGCGCCTATCGATTCGCTCAATCTTTTGTCTCAGAGAATTCATAAAAAACATTTTACACGCAAAATCTGTGTTTGCAAACTTTTTATGATGTAGAAAAATTCGTGTAGCCTGATAAGAAACACTAATAAAGTGTTTTTACGCGTGGAAACCGTGGTTTTTTTGTATCGAGGATATTCTAAGTTGAATTATTTGAAAAAATAGCATTGCTCATCTTTTTTCTTTTGTCAGCCTTATGAGGAAATACCTTGAAAAGTGTTCCAGTTCGGAAGATAAACTTCGTAATTTTGAGCGGAACCAGTTATATCCGAGCGCAGCAGGAATTGCAACAATTAGTCCTATTATCGTTGTAATCAAGGCTTCTGCGAGACCGGGCGCAACGACCGCTATATTAGATGTGCTCTGCTTGCCAATTTCCCAAAAACTCGATGTTATGCCGAGCACCGTTCCAAGAAGTCCCAGAAATGGCGCAACACTGGCAGTCGTAGCTAAAAAATCTATTTGCGATTCCTCCTGTGATAATACTAATTCTATCTCCGCATCCAATCTATCACGAAGAACTTCGCTATCGGGAACAACTCGACGAGTAATCATTCTGCCCTGTGCATCTGTAATCTGTTCTAATGGCGCTTCATTTTTTATCGCGTTTACGAGCATCACAAGTGGATTGTTCATAGGAGACAATGACAAATTGAAGATATCGACAATTTTTCGAGAGTTAACAATTCCTTTGATTTTGGAATTCTGCCTGTCGATATTGCGGAAACGACGCCATTTTAAATATATTATCGCCCAACAGTATGCAGACATAATAATAAGCAGCACGATTATCGATTGCGAAAGCACACTGCTGCCGAGGAACATTTCTATAAAATTTTTCATACCTGCGCAGGTTTTTCTTTGGGTTCGACTTTTGCCAGCAGTCCTCGTGCCTTGATACGATTGAGTTTGAAACCGAGTTCTGCCGATGGAATTCCCATAGCAAGCCCTAAAATTTGCGTAAGATATAAAACAGGAAGGTTCAATTCGATTTCATATTCCTTCGCGATTTTCTTCTGATTCCCCTCATATACAACGGAGCAGAATGGGCAGATGAGAACCATTGCATCGACATCCATTTGAGATAGCGGCTCTAATTTTGATTTTGCAATTTCCTGCGTTACGCTCTCCTTGATGCCGAGAATTGCTCCACCGCAGCATTTATCTTTTTCGGGATAGTTTCGCACAGCTTCTGCGCCTGTCGATTCGATAATATCGTCGAGTGTCTGCGGATTTTCGGGGTCGTCGAAATTATCGTAAATTTTCGATGGTTTCAAATAATGGCAGCCATAATGCGCGGCGAGACGCACACCATCGAGAGAACGAACATAG
>JALTEE010000112.1 GCA_027007865.1 bacterium | reverse complement strand
TCTCAAAAAGGATTGATTTATTATATGCCATATAAAAAAATCACGCATAAGTTAAAATCATTTTGGAGTTATTTTTTCCATCTTGAAAAACCGCTCTCGATGCCAGTTCACTATCACATCGAATCTACGAGCCGATGCAACTTGAAATGCCGATTTTGCCCATATAGTCAAATTTCGGGCAAGCCCGACTGGTTCGGTGATATGTCTATCGAACTGTTCGAGAAAATTTTGATACAGATAGCGAAATATCCGCCTCCACAAGGGATTTCTCTGCATCTCGGCGGAGAACCACTTTTGCATCCCAAAATCGATGAACTAATCTCGATAACTCATCGAATTTTAAAAATCACGCCGATGCTCGCATCCAACGGAACGCTCTTGACAATGAATGTAGCGGAGCGCATCGCATCGGCAGGCGGAGCGGAACTTATCATCGATTTCGCCGCCGATAGAAAAATATTTGAAAAAATTCGCACAGGCGCATCGTGGGAAAAGGTGCGGCACAACATCCTCGCAGCTCTTTCCATCGGTGAAAATAGTGGAATTTCAATTTACATCCGAGCGCTCAATGGGAATATTGAAAAATTGCAAAATCTTTTCGGGCAGTATAAAAATCTACACATCACGAAATTCGAGCTGCACAATGTCGGCGGCGATTTTGCAAAAACCGTCGAGGATGAATTTAATCTCAAAATCGAGCGGAAAAAATATTATATCTGCACGCATCCGTGGTTCGGTATGGCAATCGCATACGACGGCAAAGTCGTGATATGCTGCCGCGATATCCTTAGAACGCATATAGTCGGCGATTTGAATAATTCATCCATCGAAGAAATCTGGTTCGGCAATGAAATGATGCGAATAAGAAAATTACTCGCACATCGCAGAATAGACGAATTGCCACTGTGTAAAACCTGCTCCCGACCGTGGGATAAAAGAAACAGTGTATTGTCGCTCATAAAAAAATATGCGCTTCACATCGATGAGTAGATTTTTCAAATAAGTTTCTTGACATTGCGATTTGTAAGTTTTATTAGTAAAACCTAAGAAAAATCCTGCAAAATAAAATTCGGAGGATAATTTTATGAAGGGCGTAGTTCTTGCTGGTGGTCTTGGCACAAGGCTTTACCCGCTCACAAAAATTACGAATAAACACTTGCTGCCCATATACGACGAGCCGATGATTTATTATCCAATCAAAGCACTCGTGGAAGCGGGCATAGAAGATATTATGATTGTATGTGGAGGAAATCTTGCCGGTGAATTTTTAAGACTTCTCGGAAACGGCGCGGAATTCGGATTGAAGCATTTGAACTATACATATCAGGAGCGAGAAGGTGGAATTGCCGAAGCACTCGGATTATGCAAACATTTTGTCGATGGTGATAAGGCAGTGGTGTTTTTAGGAGATAATATTATAGGTGAGTCGCTTGCGTCCGCCGTAGATGAGTTTGCTCGACAGGACGGCGGAGCGAGAATATTGCTAAGAGAAGTGGAAGACCCGACCGACTATGGTGTCGCAAAATTCGATGAACATAATAATATCGTGGAAATTATCGAGAAACCCGAAGTCCCGCCATCGAAATTCGCTGTTGTGGGAATTTATATGTATGACTCGCAGGTGTTCGATATAATCGAAACACTGAAACCATCCAATAGAGGAGAACTCGAAATAACCGATGTGAACAACGCATATTTGAAGATGGGAAAGTTGCACTACTCGGTTCTAAAAGATTTTTGGGCTGATGCAGGCGCATCTATAGAAGCATATTTCGATACGATACGCATCGTCAGAGAACACAAAATCGCAGGCAAACAACGATAATGATTATCGCTCTTTTTTCATTATAAAAAGAGAATCCTTCTCAACCATTTGGTGGTTAGCGATTATCTTTATCGATTTTTTGTATTCTCTGTGGCTAATTTTTTTAACTTTATTATCGACAGATTCTTTCGCACAAGGCTTGATTCTTAAAATTAAATGAAACTTAGTAAATTAATACCGGAACTATTGTTCGCAAGCGCAGAGCGTGCAGGAGACAGAATCGCTTTGATGGTGAATCGAGGCGATGAGTCGCTGAAAACAAAAACTTATTCTCAACTTCGAGATGATGTGGTAAAACTTTCTTCCTTTTTGCAACGAACAGGTTTTCGGCCTGGCGACCACATAGCGCTTCTCGGGAATAATTCTATCGAATGGGCGACAGTGTATCTTGCAACTCAAACAGCTGGATGCGTTGTCGTTCCTCTCGATGCGGCGCAAAAATCGCAGGAGCTGCGGCATATAATTCATCATTCCGATTCATCTGCGATTTTTCTCGCGAAGAAATACGAATCTGTTTTGCGCGATAGCACAGAAGAATATTTCCCTGAATTCCCATATTTCTTGCTCGAACATATAGATACATTTATAAAAACAGAGGAAAATCCACTTTCGCCTCGTCTGCCGAGCGATGACAATTTTCCCGCTGTTATCATCTACACATCCGGCACAACAGGCTCTCCAAAGGGAGTCGTGTTGAGCCATAAAAATATAGTTTCCGATATTGCCGCGCTGATTTCTCTATTCCCATTCACGGAGACGGATAATTTTTTATCCGTGCTTCCTGTTCATCATGCTTTTGAAGCAACGGGAGGATTTTTAACACCTATCGCAATCGGTTGCGGGATATGCTATGCCCGAGCACTTCGCGCAAAGGAGATATTGGAAGACATCGCTGCATCTAATGCAACGATTATGCTCGGCGTGCCATTGCTGTTCGAGAAATTCTATGCGGGAATTTTACGCGCAATCGAGAAAAAAGGCGCTGTAGCAAAATCTATATTCGGAACCGCTATGAGAATGACGAAATTGCTCGACTCGATTTTCAACGGAAGGGCTGGAAAAAGTATAAATAAAAAATTCAGGCAGAAGGCGGGGTTTAACAATATGTGGCTTATGGTTTCAGGTGGAGCGGCAATTAGACCAGAAGTGGTGGAATTTTTCAATCATTTTGGGATTGTATTTGTTCAAGGTTACGGCTTATCAGAAACTTCGCCTGTTATCACAGTGAATCCGCCCGACAAAAACAAGTCGGCTTCTGTGGGACCCGCAATCGACGGTGTTAAATTGAAGATAGATAATCC
>JALTEE010000111.1 GCA_027007865.1 bacterium | reverse complement strand
ATTATAATCAGGAATAATTTTTCTCTGTAGATTGCTCCGTATTTTTTTGCAGTTCCGCTATTTTCGTTGTCGTTATTCATTATTTATAGTTTTATTAGTATATATATCGTTGTTGCCACGCCCGACAATATGGATACTACATCTTTTATTGTTGGCAACCATCTTCCTTCTTTTTTAACTTGTTGAGGAACTACGATTACATCGCCGGGAGATAATTTTCTATATCCCATAGAGACTTTTAGCACTTTCCCATTCGGTTTGACAAGTCGTATTTCGTTGTTGTCGGCATTTTTAGTGAGTCCTCCCGCGCGGTCAATATAATATCGAATTTTTTTACCTTTTAAATACTTTACTGTTCCATTGGATGCGATAGCGCCAACAACGCTCACGCCATCGGGTCGGCGAGGAATAAATATCGTATCTCCGGGCTCTAATGTCATATCGTCCTTGCCAGCGACAATCTCTCTCATATCTATTATTACGCGATTTAGGTCGATTGGGTTCCAATTAAATATGAGAAGTGTCGTGTCGATTTGTCCCAAGGAATCTCGCGTAAGTTCCTGCGTGCCTCGAACAACTCTGATTATATTCCTTTTTGATAACTGCTCCGCAATTCCCGGTCTAACAAAGAGTGCTCCTTCAAGAAAACCTTTTTCTGTAATTCCACCGACACGCTTTAGAAGTTCGGATAATTTTTCGTCTTCCGATGTAAGTGCATAAGTTCCTGGAAAATTTACTTCACCCAGAACAACGATAGTTTCGGTTTTTCGCCAATTTGGAATCGAACGGATTAAAACGTAGTCTTCTTCACTCAATACTCGGTCATCCGGTCCACCAGGATTTTGGAGAACATTTTCAAGATTTATATTGTATCTATGAACATTTTGTCCATCGATAATTCTGACAAATTCTGCGCTGTCCGTAAATGCATACTCACTCAATCCACCCGCGAGAAAAACGAGGTCGGAAATTCTCATTCCTTCATAGAGTTCGTATCTTCCTGGTGAACGAACAGCGCCTCTTATATAAACAAACTTTTTCACACGGAAAATTCTTTTTGAAACGATTACAATTTTGTCCTGCGGTTCGAGTTTTAAGTCGGCGCCCGGTTTCTGTGCGATTGCATCGCCGAGTACGAATGAAATGATTTTTCGTTCGCCATCAGGAGTTTTTCTCAATAATGTAGCCCGTTTGAGGTATGTATCATCAAAAAGGTTTTCTTTATCTTTGAACAGGTCGGATACCTTCATCCCATTGAACCAACCATAAGCACCCGGCTGGGGAACATATCCTTCGAGGAAAACGACATCTTTTCTATACGGATTGGAACTGAATAACGATATATCATCGCCATCCTTTATTTTTGTTAATGCTTGCATAGAATCCTTCATATCTGCGCTTATAGCGGTGTGTTTGCCATCGACAATTCTGTCGATAAATATCGAATTTATATTGGCGTCTGGCAGCGGTTCACCTGCATATTCAAGCAAATCCGATAATGTTTCACCGGTAATTAGTTCGTATATTGCAGGATTTTTCACTCTGCCGCGGAGTTTTGCATGAACGCTATAGGCAGGAACACTTACAACATCGCCGTTTGCGAGTTGGATATTTCCTGAATCGTGCCCTTGCTGAATGAATTTATATATATCGAGTTTTCCAACTGCTTTTCCGTTTCTGTATATAGAAATATTTCTAAAAGAGCCTGTGGAATCGGGTCCTCCAGCGGCGGCAAGTGCGGTCATTGCGCGAGAAAGCCCGGGAATATCATATACGCCCGGAAGTTTTACCTGCCCGACAACAAACACTCTAATCGATTTTGGAGATGCTACGGATAAATTTGCCTTAAAATTCGAATATGATGATGCGAGAACTCGTTTTACCTTTTTTTCCGCTTTGGACAGCGAAAGTCCCGCGACAGATACTTCGCCCACCTGCGGGATATATATATTTCCTTCTCTATCTATTGTCAATTGATATTGAGCGTTCACGCCACCCCAGATATTAAGCATCAGCAGGTCTCCATTCCCGAGCACATAATCGTCCGAGACAGGTTGTTGTGCGGTTAATATTTGCGGTGTATTGTTGAAAATATCTGCACCATATATTTTAAGCATAGTTGGCACAGCTTTGCGGATTACCTGAACCGTCTCGCCATCCACTACCACAGGTTCATCGAAATATGGCAGTGTATCTTGTGGGGGCGTGATTTCTGTGGGATATTGTGGAACACCTTTTTCCAATGATGTAGTGTCTACTGAATAAATAGGCGGAGTTTTGTATCGCTCTGTGCCGGTCGCTGTTGTCTGCTGTTGTTTCTGCTGCAGATATTGCTGGTATTGCTCCAACGGAAATGGGACCTGAGCAAAAACGGCCCCCAGGAGTATAAATAAAAAGACAGCGGATATTTCCCATAAGGGATGTCTCATTTTTTTGCAGCCTCCGCTTTTTTACCTGCTTCTTTTTTCTCTCCACTTTCTTCACTTTCACCTTCTTCGCCTTCACCCTTTTCACCTTCGACTTCTTCTTCCGGTTTCTCCTCTACTTCCTCTACGATACGAGGTTTGATAACAGATACGAGAGTTTCATCAGGCAAGTTTATAATTTCTGCATTTGGAATAGTTATATCCTTGATGTGTATAGATTCGCCCAATTCGATTTCAGAAACATCCACTTCGACAATTTCCGGTGCATCTTTAGGCTTGCATTTAATTTCGATTTCGTGCAGGTGAGGCGTCAATATGCCGCCTACCTTCACACCGACTGGTGTTCCCAGAAATTCGATTGGAACAGTGAACACAATTGGTTTCCCAAGTTGAATTCGTTCAAAATCCGCGTGAATAATAAGGTCTGTCAATGGGTCGTGCTGAACCTCTTTGATAACAGATAGAATGCTTTGTGTTTCATTTTTCTCGTCGATTTGCAATTCTACAATCGAATGTTCTCCTGAGCGGCTGTGCAGAATTTTGGAAATTTCGGGTTTCGGAACCTTGATTGGCAACGGTTCTTCTCCTTTTCCATAAAGCACTGCGGGAATATATTCTTCTCTACGGATTCGGCGAGATTCAGCGCTACCTTTGCGCACTCTAATTTCAGCTTTCAATAAAATCCCTTTCATAATTTATACCTCCATAGTG
>JALTEE010000110.1 GCA_027007865.1 bacterium | reverse complement strand
CGCATCTGGCTGCAATGTTATCGTCGGGTCAATATAGACAGGATATTTCGCAGCATCCAATTCTGCGGGGTCGAGGTCTATTCGCAGTTCATAAACGCCTGTTCGTATCGGCTTCATTGTGTAATCGACTTTCAAGTGTTTTGGCAATATCGATAAACCATCGCCACTACTATCGTGTGCAGTCGGCTTCTCGAACCAGAATAGCAGATTATTAAAACCAAGATTAGCACCCTTGCGAAACGCCATCAAAGTCCGTTCAGGTTTCCCGACTGCAAGACCATCGATTAAACTCGCTCCACCTCTCGCAATAATGAAAGTAATAGAATTCCAATCGGGTCGTTTATAGAGCGTAATCGTTTTCCTTATTCGATGCCCCAGAATATCTAATCGCAAATCTGTATTGCTGTCCAAAGCCCAGTGCATTCCGCTATTGAATTTATCATATAGCACTGGCGCAATTCCTCTTGTCGATATATTATCACCGAAGCCTTTTAACCACAGCGCCCACGAACCTCTTGTTTTCGGGTCTGTTATCCGCATAAACGGGAGACTTCGCTCACTCGGCGCAAATCCTAATAGCAAGTCGTGCTGCATAACCTCGAACTTATAGCCTCGATGCCACTTCGCAACCTGCGGTGTCGTCTCTATTGCCCGCAATTCGCCTGTGTCGTGGTCAGGGAAATACTTGCGCTTGACCGCAACTTCGATTGTGCGCCTGCGCCCGCTCTTTGCGAGCAATGTCGTTGTGCGATTTATAGGAATTTCTGTCATAATAAAAATCCTCCGATTATTCGCTTCCTGTAAAAAACCACCATCGCCATTTTCTATCTTCCTCTATCGCTGCGCCAAAATCCACAATAATTTTGCCATTCTCGATTGAAAACGATGCACTCTGCCATAAATTCCCAATCCGCTGAAACACAACCGTTGCCGCTGTGGAATCTATTCCCACGACATCTGCGGTATCAGCGCTTTGCCCCGAATCCGCCGTCGCTGTTCCACGCAAAATCGGGCTGTTTATCGTTATTTCATCGCCGATTTTAACAGGTTCGAGATATGCGGTGGTCTCCGGCGCTGCAAATTTCAGAGCAAAAATTACCTGCGCACCGATTTCATCCGACAGGGGAGCGATATGCTCGATTTCCACTTCGTTTATCTCATCCCAACGCAGCGGCGGAGAAGCAATAGTCGTATCGTAGCCGTTAAAAACATATCCATACGGGTCTCCGTATGATGGGAAATATTCTGGTGACAACACTATTTCCGTGCCGTTTAGCCACATTCTCGGCACGGAACCCGCGCCAATTACATATACGACGAGTTTCGGAGCGGCATCACGAATTTGCTCGATAGAATACGGAATAATTCCCGCATCGCACAGCGCTCTGATGTCGAACGCACTGTAAAAGTGCAGCGCATCTGCCCAAAATCCACGAATATATGTATCGCCTGTTGCTCTCATTCCCGATGTGCCGTCACAGATTATATCATCGTTGCAGAAAAATGCTTTGTGAGAATTATCGCAGATATTGCCCACGCCTGTAAATAATGTATCCATCGGGCGAGAGAATACGATTTCGCATTGTCCGCTGTCGGTTGAAAATCCTTTGTAAAAAAGTTCTCGCAATGTGTGCCACCCCCAGATTGCGCCGTTGTTTGTCGGATAGCAAAGATAAAGACTATCATCTGCGATACCGTCGTTTTCAAGAATTGCGATGATACTGTCCACTCGCCCCAGCGTGTCGCCTGCGTAGGTTGGATAATATTGAGCAGGTGCAGCGAGAGCGAATTGCAGCGAGCCCTCGTCCAAAAAGTCCGCTTGACCCCACGGAATATCGTCCCAATAAGGAACATAGCCGATGTATTCCTCGTTCACATCCATCATATAATCCCACAGCCATTTCCATCGGACAATCCAACTCCCATCTATCGCAGTAATTGGAATAATTACTGTATCGTTTCCCGGCGCCGTTATCAGCGATTCGGGATTAAATCTGACATTAAAAAGCACATCGTTTATCAGCGGATTTTTTCTCGTATTAGGAACAATTTGCGAAATAACACCGGCTACGGGGAGCGCTTTTTCACCGCTCACAGTGCGAATCGGCAGACCGTTTTCCGCAACGGAAATTTTCATCGTCGGCGATGCACTTTCCCGCTGGCGATTTTCAGCGGAAACGCAAGTATCGTCCACAGGATAGCGGATTTCCGAAAATTTATGCAGCAGCACCGCCGTTCCGATACTCTCGGGATACCAAAACTCGAATACTCGTTTCGTTCCACAATATTGGCATAAAATCGTTTGTTCGTCGCTCTCGAAAGATGTATCGCAAAATTCTTCCGAGCGAGACGACCACACAAAAATCTCGTCGCCATCGACATTCGGGTCGGGGTCGATTGCTGGAATTTCTGCATACCTTATATTTTTCGATGACCCGACTATCGTAATAGTATCCTCGCCGACGGGAACTCTTGCGGTATCGCCATCTCCCAGAATTACCCGCACAGTCTCGACTGCCGAAGTATAGCAGGTATCGGGACTGCACAGCGTATCGACTACGACGACGGTTTCCACATAGGATAATCGCAATCTCTGCAAAAAATCTGTTGCCACAGCGGTATCGCCTTGTGCGCGCAAAACCTTTTCGGTCTGCACAGAATCCGCTTTCAAAAACACGGGCAATTTCTGCGCAAAAACCACAGCGCATAAAAAAATCATCGCTCCGATTAAAATTCTTCTCATCATCCTGCCTCCTTGTTAAAATTGTTTGTGGAAAACTTTTTTATCTATTATCTTATGAACCCTGCAAAATAGATAAAATGTCATTGTCCAACTTTTCCGCCACGACGGGACAGAAGTATTGCTTTTACTGGATTCCCCCCGTCAAGCGGGGGAATGAGAGTAAGGATTTCTCTTTATTTTGCAGAAACTATTAGCATAAATAAAAATGGAGATTTACTATGAGAATTGTAATTATCATTTTTTCACTACTAATGATATTTTCCTTCGCACTATCTCAAACGCACATCAGCGGAGAAATATACGGCGTCCTCGATAGTTGGCATTCTCCGTATTATGTGGACAGCACGATAACGGTGCCAGAAAGATTTCCACTCCTAATTCTGCCGGGAGTTGAAATG
>JALTEE010000109.1 GCA_027007865.1 bacterium | reverse complement strand
TTATTCAGTATCATAATTCACTTCTTCCTATTTTGTCTAATATTTCTTCCGCTCTAATCGGGATTTTATTTATCTCGATTCCCAGCGCATTTTGAACTGCTTGCGCGATTGCGGGAGCGGCGCCAACTAATGTCAATTCCCCCGCGCATTTCGCGCCGAACGGACCGAACTCGTATGGATTATCGATAAATGCACATTCGATTTGCGGAATATCTCTCGCTGTGGGAATCGTGTAATCTGTGATTGTGCTCTGCATCAATTTTCCTGTTTTGTCCTGCATAACTTCGATTGTAGCGTATCCTGCGCCTTGCACCATTCCGCCTTCCGCCTGCCCGCGCATCAATCTTTCATCGATAACTGTGCCGACATCGAATACCGCCCACATCTTTTTCACGCTAATTTCGCCGCTGATTGTATCTACTTCAACTTCCGCAACATTCGTTCCGAAAGAATATGTCGGGTACGCATCGCCGAACATTTCTTCTTGATTCCATTGAATATACTCTGGATGTCTATATACTTTCGATATTTCCAATTCATCCGCTTCGTTCCACCGCCGTTTCAATTCATCCGCCGCTTTTTTTAGCAGTCCACCGACAATAACTGTTGTTCTCGATGCAACAGTCGGACCCGAATCGGGCACTCTGTCCGTATCTGGCAATTCATAAATTACATCGTTGAGTGGTATCGATAGCGCTTTTGCGACGATTTTTCGCAGTGCGGTGAGCGCGCCCTGTCCCATTTCTGTGTTCGCAATTAAAATCTCGACTTTCCCATCCGAATATTTTTTCAATGTCGCTTTGCCCTTTATCACATTCTCGCCGTTTCCTGTAAAACCGCATCCGTGAAAGAACAGCGACATACCATACCCACGCTTGGTGTGTCCATTTCCGATTGCGAAAGATTTCCCGATTTTAGTGCGAAATGCTGACATTTTATCGAGCATTTTTACCATCTGCGGGATTTTCACATCTTGACGGAGGATTCCGCTCGTAGATGTCGAATCGCCTTTTTGAACAGAATAGCGCAGTTTGAAATCGACAGGATTTTCGCCGATTTCGTATGCGATTTTATCGAAAAGTCGTTCTATTGCAAAAAACACTTGCGGAGCGCCGAAACCGCGAAATGCGCCTGTTGGAACTTTGTTCGTCGCAAATGCACGACCACGAACAGAAACATTCGGAATATTATACACTCCAGCGGCGGAAAACATCCCACGCTGAAGAACGACATCCGAAAGTCCCGCATACGCGCCGCCATCGAATTTTATATCGGCATCGACAGCGATGACATTTCCGCTTTTATCGATTGCCGCTCGGTATTTCGTGACAGACGGATGGCGCTTCGTGGTCGCTTCGATGTCTTCTGTTCTATCCAATATAAGTTTTATGGGCTTCTTGGTTTTCATTGCAGCAACAGCAGCCTGTCCTGCGATGAGCGATGGATATTCTTCTTTCCCGCCGAATGCTCCACCGGTGGTTGTTTGAACGATGCGGACATTCTCTTCATCGAGAGCAAGGCATTCCATAAGCGCTCGCTTCACATAATACGGGCATTGCATAGAGCCGTGAATGGTAATTTTGCCATCTTCGTATTTCGCGATTATCCCCTGCGGTTCGATGTAGAGGTGTTCCTGATAGCCGGTCTCGTATTCGCATTCGATGATTTTTTCGGCGTTCGCAAAGACATCTTCGGGGTCGCCCTTTTCATAATGATAGTCCACGAAACAGTTGTCGTCGCCGAATATTTTTTCTTCTGCACGCTCCGCATCTTCGATAGACAATACGGGTGGCAAATCTTCGTATTCCACTTCGATTTGCCGCATAATATCGAATATTTTTTCGCGCTCGGGACCGACTATGAGCAGAATCGGCTCGCCGATATAGTTCACGACATCTTCCGCAAAAAACGGCTGGTCGTATATGAGCATTTTTACTCGATTTCTGCCGGGCACATCGTTTTTATCGATTATAAAATATTCATCGGGCAGCGGCGGAATTTTTATGGACAAAATTTTTGCGCGCGGTTTTTGAGAACGAAGCGTTTTGGCATATAGCATATTTTCTTCAAAAATGTCGCCGATATATTTTGCCTGTCCTGCGCATTTTTCTCGCACATCGACGCGCTCGACGGATTTAGATATTTCTGCGCTCATATATATCCCTCACATTATCATAGTCTTTCATCGTATCGACATCTAAAATAATTCCTTCCTCATCGATTTCAACTGTTTTATAACCTTTTTTATTCAAAAATATTTTCAAATTCGAATCGTCGGGTTCGGCGAGAATTTCATCGGCAAGTTTTTCGGCAATAAGCACGGGATGTCCGTTTCGTCCGTGAAATGTGGGAATTACTATATCGGCATTTACTTCGAGCATTTTTAGATACACATCTTTGCCGATGAGCGGACAATCGCCGGGTAGAATGAAAATTTTATCAGCATTTGCCGCAGCAGCGCCGACTTTCACCGATGTGAACATCCCCATCTCGTAGTTATCATTCACAGCGAACTCGACTTTATCGTAATTTGCGAGTGCATTTTTTATCGCATCGGGGCGATGTCCGACAACAACTATGATTTTATCGCAAATTTCATACATCCCTCCGACAGTGTGTTCAATGACCGTTTTATCGCCGAGCGGCAGCGTAAGTTTGAACTTTTCGCCCGTTCTGCTCGATTTCCCCGCTGCGAGAACTATGCCGTCTATCATAACATTTCCCTACTATTTTTGATATGCTTCTTTGCGATGACGAATATGATAAATTGTTATAATTCTGCTCTTTTTATCAATTTGATAGATTGCTCTATAATCTCCAACCCTTATTCTATATTCATTGTGTGAACTGCGAATTTTGCGGTGATAACGAGGATAAGGATTTGCTGCAAGCGATTCGATTGCTTCGAGTATTCTGTGAATATTTTTAGAACTTAAGTTTCGAAGTTCTCATTGGGCGGAATTTTTGAAAACTATGTTATATGATTCCATCTTTTTTCAAGCGTTTTTTAACTTCATCGAAAGTTATTGTCGGTTCGTCGATTCTTTCGGTTATCACCATAAGGTCGTGAAGGTCTTGCATTAATTCATTATATTCGTCGAATGCGATGATTATCGCTTTTTTCCGACCCTTTTCATCTACTATATACTG
>JALTEE010000108.1 GCA_027007865.1 bacterium | reverse complement strand
GCAGAAGCAATCTCAATTGATTGTAAATAAAGAGATTGCCGTCCCGCCTGGGCGGGACTCCTCGCAATGACATTACAGACCTATTTTGCAGAAACTATTATTTGCAAGAACAATGGAGAAAAGCGATGAGACGAGTAATTTTTATCATAGTTATTTTATCTGCGATTTTCTGTTTTGCATCGAATGTATATGTTCTGCATTTCGATGGCGCCGTAGACCCGCCATCTGCGCAATATGTTCTTTCCGCTATCGACCGCGCAGAACATTCTAATGCCGCACTTCTGCTCATAATCCTTGATACACCAGGCGGACTTATGTCATCGATGAAAAAAATCGTCGATGGGATGGTGAACAGCGATGTTCCTATAGCGGTTTTCGTATATCCTCGCGGAGCGCGAGCTGCTTCTGCTGGGGTTTTCATCACGATGGCGGCGAATGTCGCTGCGATGTCTCCAGGAACACATATCGGCGCAGCACATCCCGTTTCTATCGGAATCGGAAGCGATACATCGAAAGTAATGAGCGAAAAGGTCACAAACGATGCGGTGGCGTGGATAAAATCGCTGGCGCAAATGCACGGCAGAAATCAAGAATGGCTCGAACGAGCAATTCGATATTCCGAATCCATCACCGCATCTGAAGCGGAAAGCATCGGCGTTATCGATTTCATCGCGTCAGATGTGAATGAAGTTTTGGAAAAAATATCGAAGATGAAAATCACATTTCAGGACACCGAAACGACAATCGATGTCGAAAATGCGAACATTATCGAAATTTCAATGACATTTCAACAGCAAATTTTGCACACTTTGCTGAACCCGAACATAGCATATTTGCTTCTCATTCTCGGTTTGGTCGGAATTTATTTCGAACTTCAACATCCCGGTGTCATTGCGCCCGGCGTCATCGGAGTGATTTCGTTATTGTCGGCAATATACGCATTTCAAATACTACCTGTGAATTACATCGGGATTTTATTGATAATTGCAGGCATAGCAATGTTCATAATGGAGGTGAAAGTGCCCGGTTTCGGAATTTTGGCGAGCGGTGGAATAATATCGCTCCTGCTCGGCTCGTTTATGTTGACATCCGGCAATGCGCCGGAATTACAGGTCGATTGGTGGACGATTGTTCCCACCGTTGCATTTGTTGCGTTATTCTTCATTTTCGTGGTGGCGAAAGCGCTTATTATCCAGCGGAAGCGCCCTGCAACCGGCGTAGAAGGACTTGTCGGTGAAATCGGCGAAGTGTCCGTCGAAATATCGGAAAACAGCGTCGGAAAAGTTTTTGTGCACGGTGAAATATGGCGAGCAAGAGCGAAGCAAAACATTCCAAAAGGCGTGCAGGCAAAAGTCGTTCGTGTCGATGGGATGACGCTCTGGGTCGAACCATATCGAGAATAAATTTAGCGAAGGAGATTGTTTTGGCGAAGCAAAATAGAAAAATTGCGTCTTTCGTAGCGCTGATTGTCGTTGTTGTTATGCTTTTCATCTGGGATAAAGCGTCCGATGGGAGCAGCGGTTCTTATGCTGATAATGTCATATCACTCGACAGTTGTCAGGTTGCGGCGTATTTTTCTCCGCGAGGAGGCTGCCCCGAAGCGATAATTTCCGTTATCGACGATGCTGAAAAGAGCATAGATTGCGCAATATACACATTTACGAGCCGGGAAATAGCGCAGGCATTGGTTCGTGCTTACGAGCGGGGCGTCGCCGTCAGAGCCATAATGGACAGAAATCAGGCGGCGGAAGGATATGCGAAAAAGCGCTATCTTATGAATAAGGATATTCCAGTGCGAGTTCACATCGGCGACGGAATTATGCACAATAAATTTCTCGTGGCGGACTCTACAATCGTAATCACAGGCTCGTATAATTGGACGACATCCGCTAATAGATGGAATTACGAGAATATTATCGTTATAAAATCTCCTCCGCTCGCAAAAATTTATGAGCGACAGTTCGGAAAACTTTGGAAAAAATTCGAGTGATATGGAATTTCCAATATTCAAAGGTGATGATGGCTGCTATTATCTGCTCGAACTCGAAGACAGAGAGCGCGAATATAAGCAGAGTATCAAAGGTCTCGAAGCCGAAGACCTGGTAGCGATGTCGAACAGCGAGGGCGGCTCGATTATCATCGGCGTGGAAGAAGTTCGCTTTCCCGACGGGAAGAAAACGGGTCGCGTCGTTGGATGCCCGCTCACAGATGAATTGAAACAAAATGTCAACAACAAAGCATCGAGTTGCATTCCTGCTATAAAGGTCGATTTCGAGGAGCACTGGGCTGGTGGAATGCCGTTCGTTGAAATCATCATCCCAGAAGGAACCAATAAACCGTATTCCACTGCTGGTGGATGCTACCGTATTCGTGTGGATGGTGGAAATCGTGCGCTCGACCCGCCGGCGCTAATAGCGATGGTCCTCGAAAGAGAATCGCAGACATTTTTCAAAAGATTTCGCGAAGCGACAACTCGACTCGAAGATGCGCTCGACACGATTACAAAAAAACTCGAAGAACTGCGAAAAACACTGTAATAGATACGCTGGTCTATGAATTGTATGGACTGATGGAGGAGAAGATTAGGGTGGTGAAGGGAGAATAGGTGAAATATCGAACCTATATCGATGAACCGAGCACCTAACCAGCTCAATAAAATAATCTCTGGGTGGATACCATATATGTAAAGAGTCCACTTTTTTATCGAATAATATTATTATCGCCGGTTCATTTCAAAAATAACTTGACATTCGCAGAAATAGTATCGATTTTATTCAAAAAATGGGAGGTTTTCAAAATGGCTCGCAAACAACGGACATTTACGGATAAGATAGCGAAAGGCACGGGACCTCGCGGCGAAAAGTGCCCCGTATGCGGCGAAGTTATCCAAACAGTGATGACAGTTCGCCCATATAAAAGCAAAAATGGAAATTGGCGCTATCGCAAAGCAATGGCTAATGTGTGCAAGTGCAATTCGAAAGAAGTGCTCGTGGACAAAGTCGATATATCATAAATATACAATCGATTTCTCGGTTTTATCTGCCGTTTAATACTAATTCTGTGCTGCCGATTTCATCGGTGGCATTTTTTATTTAGGCACTGCTATCTTGCCGAAATAATTTGCCAAATTTTTCCCCATTTCGATAAAATCTTTACACA
>JALTEE010000107.1 GCA_027007865.1 bacterium | reverse complement strand
CGACCGGGAATGGCCAGCCGCCTCGCCCAGCGACGAAGGCAACTTCTGGGTCGAGTATTTTGCGGCCGGAAGCATGACGGAATTCCGCGGTTGGTTTGGCCATTGGCCTGCCAATCTGGGAACTGATTATCCCGTTGTGGCCAATGGTGTCCTGGAAGCCATCTCGGCTGCTGCAGGAAATGTGCAATTTGAGGTCGCCATTGACTTGCAAAACAGCAAATTGACCGCTGCACCTGGAAGCCTGATCGGTTATTACATGTTTGCGTATGACCACGGCTCGGATACGTTTACGGGCTACTGGCCAGTTGAGTCCATCTTCAGTGCCCCCTTTACGTATGGCGATTTGCTATTGGCTCAGGCACCCTCCGCCAGCACAATCTTTGTCAATTGTGGCGGTGCATCCTATACCGATCCGGAAGGCAAAGTGTGGAGTGCAGATCAGCCCTATGCGCCCGGTAGCTGGGGTTATTTGCCGGGTGGCGATACGTACACAACCACAGACGCCATAGCCAATACCGATGCGGATGTGCTCTATCAATCCGAACGGTACGGAATGCCCGGATACCGCTTTGACGTGCCCAATGGCGTGTACAAAATCACCTTGAAGTTTGCCGAGATCTATTACAATGCTCCCGACAAACGCGTGTTTGATGTATCTATTGAGAATAAATTGAAAATTTCACATTTGGATATTTTTGCGCGCGTCGGGAAAGATGCTGCATTGGATATGGATGTTGGCGTCCAATCCACGGCGCAAATTCTGGTCAATGATGGCCATCTGGATATTGCCTTTGCTCCAATAAAGGACCATGCCAAAATCTCAGCCATTGAGATTGAAAAGGTATCGGCCGCACCGCCCACAACGGAATATATGGTCAATGCGGGTGGCTCGGAATATATCGATCCGGCGACCGGTGACGTTTGGCAGGCCGACCAGGCCTACACCCCCGGAAGCTGGGGATATGATAGTGGTCATCATTGGCAAACCACGGCCGCAATTGCCGGTACGGACAATGATCCGCTCTTCCAAACCGAACGGTATGGGATGACCTCATACAAATTTGATGTTCCCAATGCAACGTATGATGTCACCTTACTTTTTGCCGAGATCTATTTTAATGCTCCCGGTAAACGCATCTTTGATGTGACAGTTGAAGGGAATTTAGCTGTGGATGACCTGGATATATTTGCTACTGTTGGCAAGAACACGGCGTATTCGGTGACGGTGCCTGACGTTGATGTGACCGACGGACAATTGAATATCGACTTTGCGGCATCCGTGGATAATCCCAAGATTTCCGCCATTAAGATTGTTCGTCATACCGGCACCGTGCCGCCATCATTGAGCGTGGATCCCTCCGCACTTGATTTTGGCGCGACCCAGACAGAGCTTTCTTTCGCGGTCAAAAACAATGGCGATCTGCCGATGGAGTGGAATGCCATTGAAGATCCGAATCAAAGCTGGATTGTGGGTATCTCGCCAAATACGGGTACATTAGGTGGAAGTTCGCAAACCTCAGTTACTGTTACTGTTTCCAGAGACGGTTTGCCCCCGGGATCCTATGCCGGTAATATTAGCGTAACTACGGCTACGGATACCGCACACGTGACGATTACTATGACAGTGGCAGGGCCTCCATCCGGTCATTATCTGGTTCGGGTGAATGCTGGCGGTGATCAGTATGCGGATAGCGAAGGCAACACTTGGCTCGCTGATCAGGCCTATACCCCCGGTGGCTGGGGCTATGTAGGCGGTACGGCCTGGGCCACAACCCATGCCATCTCGGGAACGGATGATGATGTGCTGTATCAGTCCGAACGCTATGGTATGACCAGCTACCAGTTTGATGTTCCCAATGGCGTGTACCGCGTGAAGCTTCTCTTCGCGGAAAACTATTGGAATGCTGTCGGGAAACGCTTATTCAACGTGAATATTGAAGGGAATCCCGTCATTAGCAATCTGGATATTTTTGCCCATGTTGGCAAGAATAGTGCCTATTCTCAGAGTATTGGCGTGACGGCTAATGGTATTCAGGTTCACGATGGTCAGTTGAATATTGACTTTTCCGCCAGTGTGGATAATGCGAAAGTAAATGGTATTGAAGTGGCCTGGATTTCGGATGAACCGCCTTCACCGCCCACACCAGCCACGCAAGTGCACATCAATTGTGGCGGACCCGATTACGTGGACACGGAAGGTACACTCTGGCAGGCCGATTTTGATTTTACCGGCGGAAGAGCATGGTCCACCAGTCATGAGATTGCTGGCACGGAAGATGATCCACTCTATCAGTCCGAACGCTATGGCCAAAGTGCCACACCGGTTATTTACAACATCGCAATGAATGACGGCGATTATGTTGTGCGGTTGCTGTTCGCTGAAAACTGGGTGAATAGCATCGATAGCCGCCTGTTTGATATCCTACTTGACGGAACAACGGTATTGAGCAATTATGATATCTACAAAGAGGCCGGGAAATATACGGCTACCAGCAAATCCTTCCAGGTAACGGTTAGCGGCGGCAATCTCAATCTGGAATTGGATCCGATCGTTGAAAATGCAAAGATAAATGCGATCGAGGTTATTCCGGTGAGTATGGCCAAAAAAACCGGTCAAATGGCCAGTTTGGTTCCGAAAAACTTCGATGTTTTTCAGAACTATCCTAACCCATTCAATCCCGATACACGCATTCGCTACCAGTTGGCGGATCGTGCCGAGGTGAGTGTCCTAGTGTACAATGTCATGGGTCAGGAAATCGCTCGTCTCGTGGATCATAAGGAATTGGAAGCTGGCTATTATGTGGCGTACTGGAATGGTCTGAGCGAAACGGGTACCCAGGTACCCTCCGGAATTTATTTCTATCAGGTGCGTATTAAACCTGTTTCCGGGGATACCAAACCGATCATTCGTACCGTGAAGATGATGTTGATGAAATAGAACCTTTTTTGAATGAAGAAGGAATAGCTGGTCCTTCTCTATTTGAGTTCATAACAGAAAAAGGCCGCTGTGCAAGGTTGCACAGCGGCCTTTTTGGTTGTGCGTCCGGAAGGGCGCAGCCTATGGATGATGTGAAAAAAAGGGAGGCTATTACGCAGCTCTGCCTTATGAGATTTTATAAAGCATTTTAAATGAGAGGGTAGTTGTGAGCAAAGGCCAGTAT
>JALTEE010000106.1 GCA_027007865.1 bacterium | reverse complement strand
TAAAACGCTGAAAAATTATTCCACCGAGGATAAGTCCAAATTTGCACAGGTATTCAAGGCTTTCGATAAAAATAGTATCGATAAAATCGAAGTTAAAAGATTTATGAACCTGACAAAAATTGAGCGAAAAAACGATAAGTGGGTGGTCATCGATACGGCTGCTTCAAAAGAGTATTTGGCGGATGAAGATAATGTCGATAGGCTTCTCAACGACTTGGATTCGCTTACAGTTTTGGATTTGGTTTCGACAAATAAGGAATCTCATTTCAAAATGAAAGTCGATACGCTACAAGGTGCCCATATTACGCTATTTAATGGAAAGAATGTAGTTATGGATGTCGTAATCGGCGGAATGGCTGGATATGGTTCGACATATATTCGTCCTGCAAAAAGCGATAATGTATATGAAATAAAAGGAATGCTGATGAGATATTCATCCATAAATGATTGGCGCAACAAAACGATTGCCAAAGTTATGCCTGAACAGATGAAATCATTCGATTTCGACTATCCGAAAAAGTCTTATTCCATCGAGAAAGTAGATTCTGGATGGCAGATAACCGATAATAAAAGCGATAAAAAATTTATGGGCGATTCGATGAAAGTTGTAAATATGCTTAGAATGTTCGGGAATTTCAGGGCATCGGCGTTCGCTAAATTGCCCGATGATACTTCTGGAATAGATTTTTCAAAGCCAACTTATCACGGCAAAATCACGACAAACGATGGCAAACAAATTTCCTTCTCCGCATATAAAATGGCGAAAAATGATAATAACTTGATTATCAAAAGCGATACCGATTCGGTCTATTACAGAACATACAAAGGAATGCTGGCGAGACTTGCCAAAAGTGATTTGAACTCCCTGAAAAAAACAGCGATGCCTCCTCAAAGCCAAAAATCATCTAAGCCGATGATACAGGGAAAACCGAATGTGATAAGGTCGAAAGTGAAACCGGTCAACCGATAAGATATAATCCACAAAAGACAAAAGCCTACGATTATACCGTTGGAACGATAAAATTTAACGAGGAGTTACAACACAACTCCTCGTTAAATTTTTGTTTTTCAAAAAATATTATTTACTGATTAGTTTGGTCAGATGTTTCTGCTGGCGGATTTCCTTCTTCCGCAGCCGCTTCGGAATTTGCAGGGGCTTCGATTACGATATCGGCATCTTTTGCATAACCCCCGGGCAATGACGCAGCTGGGGAAAACATATATGGAATATCTACACCGAGCGTGCCGTCATTTACAAGACTATCGAGGTATTCAGCAACCTTATTTGCGAGTGCTTTATTTTTATCGCCATTATAATATACCTGTGGGATGCCCGAATCCACGCCATTGGCAATATCTATTACATTTATATTGCTGTCCACTTTTTTAACAAAGCCTGCGATTTTGCGTGCAAATCCGCTTGCTTCATCTGCACTTTTATCCGCCGAAACATTGAGAACACGAACCAATATACCGGTCGGTTGCGTTTTTGGCTGCTGTGTCTTCGGCAATTCTCCACCTGGGGCTGGCGGCGAGGATGAAAAAGAAGACGAATTAGGATTTGTCGTAGAAATCAACGGTGAAAGCGAATATATATTGAAATTCGGGGGCATACCATGCGGTGTATTCATATCCGAATGAAAGTATATTAGTTCTTCGCCGGCAGCGGTTTTCTTCCAATCGGGCATTCCTGCTTTCTTTGTTCCGAGCATAGTTTCCTGAATTTTTGTGCCGTCAAAAATATTGACAATAAATATGTCAGAGCCGGATTTTACATTTGCAGCGTGAACATAAGCAATCCATTTCCCGTCGGGGGACCAAGCAGGAGCGAACTGGTCGCCTGCATCCGCAACGATTGCCCGACGATTTATAAGTCCCGCATTAGCACGATAGTCCGCAACAACAATATCCCAACCCGTTGTGGGATTCCAAGCGGAATATGCAACTTTTGTTCCTGTCGGGTCCCATCTGGGGTATAATCCTCTGACAGTATTTATAATGCTTGTCTGTCCTGCGGGTTTTATAGCAATAATCGCTGGACCGATGCTAGGTCCTGGGGGAGGATTGTTTGCATATCGGTTAGCGCCTCTGAAATATGGCGGGAATGGATTTCGCGTATTTCCAGATGTAACGAAGACGACATCGTTATTTACAGATATGTCGGGCATAAAATCCCATCTGAAATTGTTCTGGACGAGCCGTGTTCCGTTTGCTGCATTGAGAGGAACAGACCATATTTCAAAACGAACATTATTAGGGGGGAGGATTTTTCGTTCATAGGCAATTTGCGCACTATTCGGGAACCAGGCAGGATGCTGATTTATCCACGGACCTGCGGCGCCTGCGGGAGCAGTTCCCGGCATCGGATTTATACCGTCGTATGTTGAAACGCTGATATCGGCGATGCTTGTCGGACCGGGCGGCGCAGGATTGATGGACATAAATGCGAGCCGCTGTCCATCGGGAGATATTCGTGGACACAGTTCCCAAGTGGGAAAATTTGTTATCTGCATCATCGCGTTTGACTGCGCGAGTAACAAAACAAAAAACAGAAAAACCAACGATAGTGCCTTTTTCATCTCATTACCTCCATAAAAATAGTTTTTGTAACAGTTCAAATTTAAAAATTATCATTTGTTATATCTAAAAATAATTCCCTACTTCGTTCCATAGAACTCTAAAAGGTGGTATTCTGGATTCCATTGTCCTGCCCCATTTTTCTTATTAATTCTAATCAAAATTCCCATAGTTTTACCAGTAGGAAAATTGTCATTAAGTGCTATTCTAATTTTTATTTTGGCTGACGCAAAATTAAATTTAGGTTTTTGTAGTTCAAGTTCTTCGACATGATATCCTAAAAGTTGGCTTATATGTAGTCTTTCCATATTTAAGTCACCGATAATCGGAGCGGTGGTAGAAAATGAAAAAGGGAATGTGCCCGTGTTGTCTATTGTGATATTTCCAGATTCTATGCCATCAATAAGTGCACTCGAAAGTATATTTTTTACAGGTGGTCCAAGCCAAGGTAATATTTTCCCATTTTGTTCTTCCCAATTACTATTAGGAATTGGATTATCTGGTATCACTCTTTTACCAAAAAAATTAAGTATAAATGCATAAGATAATATATTATTAGGGATAATAAGAGCTAATTGGATTCCCGGTGTCCAATTATCTATTG
>JALTEE010000105.1 GCA_027007865.1 bacterium | reverse complement strand
GTATTATTGAAAATCAAAAAAATAAAATAAATATTCCACTTTTGTCAAGCAAAAAAGCAATTTATTGTGTCCGCTTTACGCACATGGTATCCAGGTAAAAAGTTTTTAATGAGCGGGTCGAGTATAATGGGGGGCAGCACTGCGACCCTTGGATTGTGCGTATTTGTGTTATTTTTTTGCAATATATTATTAGGTAGGCGTTTGATTGTTTTTGTATCGATTTTTTTTCTGAACACCAAATAATAACATACGCACATTATCGATAAACCGAGCACCAAACCAACTCAATAAAATATTCTATAGGTGGATACAATTTGAGTAAAGAGTTTATAAACGAATAAATTTCGATTTGACAAAATCCAATATGATGGATGTATAATATCGTGAATTTTATCCGCAATCTATTAAATAAAAAAATCACACTCTATAATGTGTTTTTTATTTGGAATATGCTTTTTTCTGTTTTAATTATTGCACATTATCGAAACAGCATAACAAATCAAACTGGAGGTAGCATTATGCCAGATATTGCAACAAGCAAACGAGCGGATTTGGCGGGACCTGGAGTAAGCACTTATGAAGAAGTGGAAAAAATTCTTCCAACCGATTATAAACCTATTCTTCCGCCCAAAGAGCGTATGAAAGCGCTCTTCGCTGTGAAAAAATACATAGAGGAGAATCTCGAAAAAGAGTTGAACCTTTTTATGACGCAGGTTCCTTTGATTGTGGACAAAGAGAGCGGTGTCAACGATTATCTCGACCGCGACGGTTCGCGAACACCGATAGAATTCCCCTGCGGACTCGGGCTCGAAAAACCGATTCAGGCTCAGATTGTTCAGGCAGCGACCAAATGGAAGAGAATGGCTCTCAGAGAATTCGACTGCAAACCGGGCGAAGGAATTCTCACCGATATGAGAGCGGTGCGCAAAGATTATTTCCTCGACCACGACCACAGTTCTTATGTGGACCAATGGGATTGGGAAAAGGTCATTACGCCGGCAGAGCGCAATCTCGATTATTTGAAAGACACTGTTAAAAAAATCTGGAAAGTTATTCGCGGCGCAGGAAAATATGCACAGGAACTTTATCCGCAATTGAAAAACGATAAATATCCCGATTTCCCCGAGGAACTGCATTTCATACACGCCGAAGATTTGTTAGATATGTATCCCGACCTACCGCGCAAGCAGCGTGAGACAAGATTGTTACAGGAAAAATATCCAGCGGTTTTCATCATAGGCATCGGCTGGGTGCTGAAAGATGGCTATCCTCACGAAATGCGCGCCGCGGATTATGACGATTGGGTAACCGAAACAGTATCGGAAGACGGCAGACCTATGCACGGCTTGAACGGAGACATTCTCGTATGGAATCCTGTTACGAAACGGCGCCACGAACTAACATCAATGGGAATCCGCGTTAATCCTGAAACACTCAAAATCCAACTCAAAATCACAGGACAGGAAGATTTCCTCAAACTGCCGTATCATCAGGCAATTTTGAATGACGAGATACCGCTCAGCATCGGCGGCGGAATCGGACAGTCGAGAACATATATGTATCTTTTGCGAACAGCGCATCTCGGCGAAGTAAGCGTTAGTGTGTGGCCACAACAACTCAAAAAAATATGCGCAGAAAGAAACATATTCGTCCTCGAATAGCGAGCGAAATATTTCCGACCAATCTTTGCAGAATTTGAGAAAAGCAAAAGGGCGCAAGAGTTTTTGCGCTCTTTTTTAGTATCTGGTAGTTGGAATCGGTTATTAAAATTTAGATTTCGGCTAAAAACCTTATCTCTTGTGCTGTCGATATTATCCTATTATTTTATATTTCAAAGATAAGCAATTCAAATATAAAAAGGCGGGGCAGATGTCGCTTCGACTATCGATATCCGGAGCACGAGGCATCGTCGGCGAAAGTCTCACGCCCGATGTGCTTCTTCGTATTGTGAGTGCATTTTCGGATTATCTCGGCAACGGCGCAATTTTTATCGGTAGAGACAGTCGTTCTTCTGGCGAAAGCATAGAGCAGTTTGTCGGCGGAATATTATCTTTGCTCGGCAGGGATGTCTATTTCGCGGGTATTTTGCCAACACCGACAATCGCGCTGTGCACAAAATCGATAGGTGCTGCTGGCGGTATCGCAATTACAGCATCTCATAATCCCGAGCAGTGGAATGCGCTGAAACTCATAGATGCAAACGGACTTTTTATCCCCGCAAAATTCTGGAATAATATCGACTTAAATGCAATTTTCGACCATCGCTGGGCAAGATACGATGAAATCGGCTCGATAACGGAACACAAAGGATGCATTTTCGAGCACATTAAAAAGGTAATTGAACTGCCGTATGTCGATGTTGATGCGATACGAAAGGCGCATTTTCGCATTGCATACGATGGCGTCGGCGGTGCGGGACCCGCTCTGATGATGCCTTTGCTCCGCAAACTCGGCGCAGATATATTCCCAATCGGGCACAAAATGGGTGGGAAATTTATTCATTCGCCGGAACCGATACCGGAAAATCTCGCAATGCTTTCGGAGCTCGTTTTGAAATATGGTGCCGACATCGGTATTGCCACAGACCCCGACGCAGACAGACTTGCCATCGTCGATGAAAACGGTGTTCCCATCGGCGAAGAAATGACACTTGCTCTGGCGACCGAACAGGTTCTGTCGCAAAATCCCGGCGATGTAGTGGTCAATCTTTCCACGAGCACAATAATCGATTGGGTTGCGCAAAGGTATAATACAAAAGTGCACCGCACGCCCGTTGGAGAATATTGGGTATCGAAAAAGATGCTCGAAATCGGTGCTGTTGTCGGCGGCGAAGGAAATGGTGGAGTAATTGTTCCGCAGATGCACCCCGTTCGCGATGCTGCAACTGCCATATCGTCGATACTGACATTGCTTGCCAAACAGGGAAAAACAGTCTCTGAAATTTGCGCAGAATTTCCTCAAAAAACAATGCTCAAAGCAAAATTTCCATACGACAACGATTTTAAAATCATTGGAAAAAAGATTTTAAAAGAATTTTCGCCCGACGAAATCGACAATAGTGATGGTATCTGGTTTAAAATTACCGACGGCTTCGTTCACATACGACCTTCGAATACCGAACCTGTCATCAGAGTGATTGTCGAAGCGAGCGATGCAAGAACAGCGGAGAATTTTATGTCGAGAGCGGGAAATATAGTTC
>JALTEE010000104.1 GCA_027007865.1 bacterium | reverse complement strand
AATAAAAACAAATCAACAGGAGGTATATTGTGTACAAAAGTTTTCTAATCATCTCGGCAATGTTGGCAATTCTGTTGATTGTCCCGACATTCGCCCAGATTCCGCAGGTGATTTCCTTCCAGGGACGGCTTGCGGATGCAAGCGGCACTCCGGTATCGGACGGCAGTTATTTTTTAACATTCCGTCTATATGAGAGCGAAACTGGCGGCAGCGCTATCTGGACAGAAATCCAAAATGTAACAACAGCGAACGGGCTTTTCTCTGTAATGCTCGGTTCGGTTACACCGTTCGGAAGCGGCGTCGATTTCTCGGTTCCACTGTGGCTCTCGGTCGAAATCGGCAGCGAAGGCGAACTTTCTCCGCGGTACCAATTCGGTGCGAGTCCCTACGCCTTTGTCTCAATACTGGCGGACAGCGCAATGTATTCGATGTATTCTATGTATGCGCAAAATGCCGTCGAGGCAACACATTCCGATACGGCAGATATAGCATATTCGGTCAGTTGGGACGACATTACCGATATGCCCGCAGGTTTTGCCGATGGTGTCGATGACGAAGGTTCTGGCGGTGGCGTAACTTATGTCGCTGGCGATGGCATAGATATAACCGATACCGTTATTTCCGTCGCAAATGGCGGCATTACAACATCGAAAATAGCCGATAATGCAGTGGCAACTGACAAAATAGCCGACGAAGCAATTACTGGTTCTAAAATCGCCCAGATGGGTGCGCTTACAAATCAGGTGTTGAAATGGAACGGCACAGTTTGGGCTCCCGCTAACGATGAAACTGGTTCCGGCGGTTCGGGTGTAAATTCGATTACCGCTGGCAGTGGATTAACAGGTGGTGGCACGGGTGATGTCACAATAGCTGTCGATGACGGCGGTATAGAATGGAATCATCTATCCAGTGCCGTTCAGGAATCCATCCAAGCAGGTGGCGGTGCGGGAGACAACTGGGGTTCTCAGGTCGTCCAGAGCAATGCGACGCTTGATGGCGACGGAACATCGGGGAACCCCTTAAAAATTGCCCAGCAAAGTGCAAGCGATGGGCAAGTTCTCAAATGGAATTCGGCTCACAACTCTTGGGAGCCTGCCGACGACATAGGCGGTGGTGCTGGTGATGATTGGGGCTCTCAGGTTGTCCAACACGACGCCACACTCACCGGCGATGGCACTACCGGAAACGAACTCGGTATTGCCGCATCTGCGGTCGGCTGGGATAATCTCACCAGTGCCGTGCAGGAATCCATCCAAGCTGGCGGTGGAGCAACAGGACTTACGCAGGTCTATCACACTCCTTTATTTACAGGCACAGGCGAAGCAACCAACCCGCTCGACCTCGCAGATGATGCCGTCACGACATCGAAAATCGCCGATGCCAATGTGACGCCCGCAAAAATCGACCCCACAGGCGGTTCTGCGGGACAGGTTCTTAAAATCGTTGCAGGTTCTGTCCAGTGGGCGAACGACGAAGGTGGTGGCGGAGGAACAGGACTCGACCAGGTTTATCATTCGGCGGAATTCACTGGAACGGGTGAATTGGCTCATCCTTTAACGCTTGCCGATGATGCAATTACAGATGAAAAAATAGATTTTTCGGATGTCACCCTATCAGACTTCACCAACGATGCGGGTTTCATAACATCTGCCGACGATGGCGATTGGACGATTAGCGGAAGTGATATGTATTCTGCTGTCAGTGGTAATGTGGGTATTGGAACGACCACACCCGGGTATCCACTAACTGTAACATCTGCTACCGCTTCAAGAACAGCAAGTTTTATCAATACGGAAACTTCAACGGATAACTATGCTGTGTATGGTGAATGTTCGACAACAGACTTTTACGGTTTCGGAGGGTTTTTCAAAGGTGGATATAAAGGCGTTCAAGGTGAGGTTATCCCAATCGGTTCTGACGATTATTTCGGAGTATATGGTAATGTATCTGGCGGGAGTGGAACAAATTATGGAGTATATGGACATGCAACTGGAACTGGAACAAATTATGGAGTATATGGAAAAGCAACTGGAAGCGGAATAAATTGGGCGGGATATTTCGAAGGTGGCGATGTTTATATCGAAAATAATCTCGGCATCGGGGCGATAAGTCCGGGCAATAAGCTCGAAATAACAGGCACGGGAAGTGGTTTGAGATTTACGAACCTCACCAGTGCTTCTCCGGCAGGTCCCGCAGGCACAAAGGTTCTTTCGGTCGATGCTAACGGCGATGTGATTCTTGTTACGGATGCCACTGGTGGCGGCAGCGATGGCGACTGGACAATTAGCGGAACAAATATGTATTCCGGTGTCACTGGCAATATTGGAATAGGGACGACAACACCGACCGCTGCATTACATTTGAATTATGCAGGCGATGGAATTACATCTGAATCTACCATAATGATGCAGGGCGATGATGATATATATCTGAGTTTGCTCTTCAGAGATGAAGATACTGGACACGATTATGAAATACTCGGACACGATGGACTCTATTTCTCCGTTGACGGCAGCGATGCAATGGTTGTAGATAACAATGGCAAAGTTGGTATAGGAACAGATAATCCAGATGAAAAACTGCACATCGATGGCGGAACCGGTAATGCTGCTATGAGATTATCGAGGAGCGGCGATGCCGGCGCTATTGTTGAATTAAATACCAGCGATAATCTCATTCTTCAAAATAGTATGGCTGATAAGGACATAATATTCAATACTAATTCGGGCGGTTTGGTATCTGAGAAAATGAGAATTCAAGGCAATAATGGCTATGTAGGTATTGGAACAGCATCACCTGACGAAATTCTAACAATCGACAATGGGTCATCCGATGCTTATGTGCATCTCAAATCCGATGGCTATGCGTTTTTTAACGCAGATGGCGGCACTGGTAATTCAGGAATTACTTTTCAAAATTCGGGAATAACTAAAGCTCTGGTATTCTGGGATGTCACTGATAAAATGCTGGAATTTTCATCGGGTGATCTCCATGCTCCTGCAATGGTTATAGATACTACCGGCAATGTCGGCATTGGAACAACAAGCCCAGATGCGAAGCTTGAAGTAACACAGTCTGCATGGGAAGATATAGTTAAAATTGGAGCAACGTTTACTTCAAATAGATTAATTCTCAGCAGTGGAAATGCGTGGGCATCCATCAGTGCTGGAACGACCAATCGAGACGATATTGTAATAAAACATGATAACGGCTTTGTTGGCATTGGAACAACCACCCCGGAAGACCCGCTATATGTCAAACACACAGTTACAGTTCATTCATCATCTAATTCTCCCACTATTACAGGTTTCGTTACCGATGGTGCCGATACGATGATTGGCATACTCGCAGGAGAAAATGGCTATCAGGGTGTTTATGGATATACAAATAGAAATATCGGATACGGAGTTAAAGGTGAGGCAACAGCAAGTTCTGGTAGCGGCGTGTATGGCTATGCACATAGCACTGGAACAAACTATGGTATTTATGGAAGCGCATTTGGCGGCACAACAAATTGGGCAGGATATTTCAATGGGGATGTTAATATTATAGGCACGCTTTCCAAAGGGGCGGGCTCGTTCCTCATCGACCACCCGCTCGACCCGCTGCACAAAACACTGCGACACAATTTCGTGGAGTCGCCGGAAAATCTCTGCCTTTACCGCGGCAAGGTAGCGTTGGGCAGCGATGGAACGGCAACAGTAACTATGCCCGATTATTTTGCAGCACTCACAAAGGAAAACGAGGCGACAGTGATACTTACACCGATTGGCAGAACACCGTTCCTCGCGAGTTACGAATGGAATGACGATTTCACCGCATTCACAATTTATGGCAAACCCGATGGCAATGTTTCATACGAAGTTCTTGCGGATAGAGATGACCCCGTTATGCATCAACTATATCATCCAGTAGTCGAGACCAAGGGCAATGGCAATGGTTGGACACCCGGCAAATTGCTATATCCAAAAGCATACGGTTATCCAGAGGAAATGGGACAAGATTACGAAGAAACACATCAAGGGCAACAATAATAAAAAATGCGAGGTAAAATAATGCGCATCATAATATATACAATCGTCGCGATGGCTATGGTGCTTTTTGCTCAGTCCCAAATGTCTCCATCCGTCACCGACAATGGCGGCGGAATCGTTCAAAACAGCAGTCATAAACTGCTGTCATCGATAGGGCAATCTGTCGCAGGGCTGCGAAGCGATGGCACAGTTCTTGAAGCAGGATATGTTACCGCAGCACTCGAACTGAACGCTATTTCCGAACCTATCAGAAAACCACAAGAAACGCCCATCATAGGCGAATTTTCTCCAAACCCATTCAATAGTGCCACAGCGGTCTCGGTTAATATGACCCGCAGCGGAAATATTTCGCTAAAACTGTTCGACATCTCGGGGCGGCAGGTATATTCGTGGAGCGAGGACAAAAAAGCAGGAATATACAAGATATCGTTCACAGCGAGCGAAGAACTCCCTGCAGGAACATATCTGTATGTGATAAATGCACTCGACCGGCAGAAAACAGGGAAAATAGCATTCGTGAAATAGTCGTTGTGTAGAGAAAACGATTGAACCCTCGACTTATGTCGGGGGTTTTTTTATTTATTAATGAACCCTGCAAAATAGGTGATTTTCGAGTTATTTGATATGCGTTTTTTATTTATCCCCTCTATCCTCTAACTCCTTTCTCCCAAAGGAGAAAGGAGAATTACCTTCTCCCTTTGGGAGAAGGTGTCCCGCCCTGTCGGGACAGATGAGGGGAAACAGGAAATATATATCACCATGAAACACAATGAGTCAGGCATGGAGGTAAAAAATCCAAAAATCGGAGGTAAAAGTAGTTCTCTTATAACCAGTTAGAACAAATTGCAGGAAACATAAATAGCATATTTATGGAGGAATAGATGCCAAAGATAAAAACAAAACGAGGCGCAAGGCGACGCTTCAAAATAAGTGGTTCAGGAAAGGTGTTGGCGTATCACGCCGGCACAATTCACTTTATGCGCCGTAAAAAAGCAAATAGGAAAAGAAAACTAAATCAAAAACAGGTGCTTTCAAAAGCGGACTCTTCAAAAGTGAAGAGAATGCTCGCAAAATAACAAGTGTTTCGTTTGAAGATAGCGCTTTGCTGCGCATCCCGATTGTTAATGGTTGTTGCTTAAACTCTTTCGAGCCTAACGGCTTTCTGAGGGTTAAGCAGTATAAAATTCGATATTTTCATTTTACATTTCATCCCGCCTGAGCGGGGCAAGTTTTGGATTGTGGATTTTTCTTCGTGCCTAAGGCGTTTTTTTACGATTAAAATATTATGGGAGAATAAAGAGAAATTGTTAACCTAGTTGAAAATTGACAATTGATTTGGGGCTTTGTCGAAGAGGATTTTTCGCGGTGAAAAATTCCGCCTCAGTCAAAACAGGAGGATAAAAGATGAGGAACACTCAAAGAGTGGCATCGCACAGGCGTCGTAGAAAATTTGTGAAAGCCGCATCGGGATATTTTGGTGGGCGACATAGACTTTATCGCACAGCAAGGGAAGTCGTCGAAAGAGCGTGGCAGTTCCAATATATTCATCGCAAACAGCGGAAAAGACAGTTTCGCAAGTTGTGGATAGCGCGCATAAATTCTGCGGCGAGACAGAACGGAACGACATATTCAAAACTGATGAACTCGCTCAAGAAGGCGAACATCGAGCTTAACAGAAAGATGCTCGCTACTATCGCATTTGATGACCCCGAAGTGTTTGCGAAAATCGTCGAAATTGCCGAAGCATAGCAATTTCTGGAAAAATCGTTGCGCATAGCGCTACCCACACCGACAATGAATACGATGAACATTGAAGAATTTTCAAAAAAACTTTCCGAAATATTATCCGCGGCGGAAAAAGAGTTTCGTCTGGCGGATAGTTCCCATCTGGCAGTAGTTCGGGCAAAATTTCTGGGGCGTAAAGGCGAGCTGGCAAAAGTTATGAGAGCGCTCGGTTCGCTTCCCGCAGATGTCAAACCAGAGGCGGGAAAACTTGCAAACAATACGAAACAGAAACTCGAAAAAATTTTCGCACAATTCGAGCCGCAGAAAATTTCTGTGCATAAAAAATTTGACCCGACTTTGCCAGGGCGAAAGCCCGCAATCGGTGGAATTCACCCGCTGGAATGGACACTGCGAAAAATGGTCGATATATTTTATGGAATGGGTTTTTCTGTGGCGTCGGGACCCGAAATCGAAACCGAATACTATAATTTCGATGCGCTGAACACACCCGAAGACCATCCTGCACGCGATATTCAGGATACATTCTACCTGCAAAAACCGGGCTATTTGCTGCGAACACAGACTTCACCCGTCCAAATCAGAGTGATGGAATCGCAAAAGCCGCCAGTGCGAATTATCGCTCCCGGACGATGCTACCGTAGAGATGCAATCGATGCAACACATTATTATACTTTTACGCAGGTCGAAGGGCTCTATGTCGATAAAGATGTTACACTGGCGGATTTGAAAGGTGTTTTGACAGCATTTGCAAAGCAATTCATCGGTAAAAATGTTCGGGTTCGGTTCAGACCGCATTTTTTCCCGTTCACCGAGCCATCTGTGGAATACGATTTTTCCTGTCCCGTATGCGATGGCAAAGGTTGCCGTGTGTGCAAAGGAACGGGATGGCTCGAAATTTCGGGCGCAGGGATGGTCGACCCAGAAGTTTTTAAGACAGTCGGATACAACCCTGATGAAGTTCAAGGATACGCATTCGGAATGGGCGTGGAGCGCATCGCTATGGTAAAATTTGGCATAGACGATATCAGGCTACTGTATGAAAACGACCTCGCTTTTTTAGAACAGTTCTAATTAAAAAATTTATACCCATTTTGGAGGAATTATGCGCAAGTTCACCTTGTTATTAGTTGTATTTTTGCTGGTTTTCGCGACATCGGCGCAGGCGAAAAAAAAAGCAGGAAAACTTTCTGTCGGGGCAAAAGTATCTGTCTATAATCCGCCGGGAGATGCAAGTTCGACGCTGCTTTTCGAGGTATCCGCAAAATATAATGTATCCGACAAGGTTACGACCGAACTCTCAGTCGGCTGGACACAATACACCAGCAGCGGCGAGGTTGTTACACTTATGCCGATTCAATTAAATGGCGAATTTCATCCTCTCGGAAGAATAATTTTCGACCCGTATGTCGGCGGTGGAATTGGAGCATATTTAACTCAAACAGGAGATAAGACTTCTGCAACTGCAGGTATTCAAGCAATGACAGGACTATCTTTTAAGCCCGCAGGCGGTTTATCGTTCAATGTCGAAGTTAAATACATACTGTCCGATATTACAGATGCTAATTCCGGCGGGTTCACCTTTGGTGGTGGCATAGAAGGAAACTGGCAAACGGAACTGTGATAATGTTTGTTCTAATTGGAATTTCACAGCGAGATGCTGCGGCTATTATTTTGTAAAAAATCGCAAGTCCTCTAAAACTGGCAAGGTAATTTTATCGCCTTGATAATCTCGAAGAAACTATGCTCAAAAAAAATGCCTACATCATAACACAATTTAAATTCCGTTCGCTTATAATCGCTGCGATTCTCGTTCCTATTTTTTTTAGTTCTCTATATGGTTCGCAGGAGACCAACCGCAGTTTTTTTCGCCGCAGCATAAAACTTCCCACATTTGAGAATCGCGCTCCGATTGCTATGGAGGCGGATTTCGCCGATTTCCTATTCGTAAACGGACTATATGATGATGCAGCAGACGAATACGAGCGTGTGGGAATTTTACACCCGATGGATGCCGCCTACGATTATGCAACATATCAACGAGCATTGTGCTTTATTTACGAAAATCGCTATGACCGTGCGGAAAATGTTTTGGATAGACTCGGATATACAGCACTTGATGGAGAAGTTTCATACAGCACGAGATTGCTGCGTGCGCTTCTCGAAGTTGCGAAAAATCGACCCGAGCGGGGAGAATATTTACTATCCGATGTTTTGCGCAACCTGCCAGAAAAAGCAGACGAAATAAAATATTGGCGCGGTTGGATGAGACTTCTATCATACGATGTCGATGGTGCACTCGAGGATTTTTCTGCTGTCTGCAATGCCAATTCGAGAAATCCATATTATTCTCCACGCGCTTATGGTATAAAGCGGTGGCTCGAAATGAATAGCGAAAGTATCCCAGAACATTCGCCATATCTTGCGCGCTGGCTTTCGGGAATTGTTCCCGGAGCAGGAGATGTATATCTTGGAAACTGGCGCAACGGAATAAACGCATTTCTCATAAATGGAGCGCTCGGATATTTAACAATAGATGCCTTAGTAGCGCATCGATACATTCAATCCACAACGATTTTTCTTATGGGATGGAACAGATATTATTTCGGCGGGATGATAAATGCTCAAAATGCCGCAATTAAGTCGAATAACAAGCAGTGGGACAAAGCGATTTCGACGCTGATGAATACATTCATAGCGCCGGAGCAGGATGGATTTGCAAATAGCAGCGATGATAAGAAACTTCCGCCACAAGAATGGTTTAACGGAGTGAGCGTCGCTGCCGATATGTTACTCGACCTGTATCAAAATTACATCACGACGCAAGATGCTCAGCAGTGCCAGTTTGAAATCGGATGCTCGAATTTCTCTCGCATCTCGTTCAGAACGCACAATCCAATTGCAGCGGCGTTGATGACATCGGATAGACTGCAACGCTGCAACCCGTTTGCAAAAAAATATTATCCTGCAAATGAGAGAGGATTTTTGAAAGACCCAGAATGGGGACCGTAGCGTTTTTTTAAAAAAACACACCCTTTTTAATACAGAACTCCCAATGTTTCATTGCTACGCATAGCATCACCGCAAAATTGAAACTTTGAACTTAAAATCCTCTTTCCTCACTATATCAATGTATCTTTTAGAATTAAGATATTTTTCACTTTGCATTTCGCGATTTTCGCTTTTCATTATAAATATGTCGGGCAAACTATACATAGGCACATCGGGATATACTTATCCGCACTGGGTCGGGTCATTCTATCCAAAAGACCTGCCACGAACGAAGTGGTTCGATTTTTATGCGAAAAATTTCAACACTGTTGAGATAAATTACACCTTTTACCATATACCGAAGGAAAGCACACTCGATAAATGGCAAAAGATTGCTCCGAAAAATTTCGTCTATGCCTTAAAAGCATCTAAATTGATAACTCATACGAAAAAATGGAGCAGTGCGGCTTTTTTACTGTGGAAATTTTTAAAACTCTCGGAATTGCTCGGTGCTCATTGCGGTCCTATTTTGCTGCAATTTCCACCATCGTTTGCCAACGAAGCGGTATTGGATAAATTTTTCGAGCGGATAGAACCGATACATCGTATCGCGATAGAATTTAGAAACGAAGCGCTCATTGAGAGCGAATCTGTGCGGGAAAAACTCGCTGCTCATAACATCTCATTTTGCATTTCGAGCAGCCCGAAAATAGAACCGCATTTTATCGTAACCGCAGATTTTGTCTATATGCGATTTCACGGTGCGAAAAGAATGTATCACAGTTCATATTCTGATGACGAACTCGCACCATTTGCAAAATTTGCAAAAGAAATCTTATCGCAGGAGAAAAATGTGTTCGCATATTTCAACAATGATGTGGAAGGATATGCGATTGAAAATGCGAAAAAATTAAGAGAACTAATTTTATCTGAGAAAAAAGCGAGGTAAGCGAAATGGTTTACAGGTTTTTGATGGTTATGCTCGTATCGATTTCCGCTGTTTTCGGCGGGACGATATATGTTTCAACTGCAAACGGTGCTGCGAATGGCAGTGGCAAGATTAAAAGTCCCGTTTCTTCGCTGTGGCGCGGAATTGAAATTGCCAGAAACGGTGATACAATATATGTCGCAAAAGGCACATATTTCGGCAAAAATGGCAGTGGACAGTGGACAATCGATAAGAATATCGCCATTATCGGCGGCGTCGAAGATGTTACATTTAGACCGACTAAATGCGGGCAATGGTGCAATGCAACCGTTCTCACGGGAAACAACGATTCGTTGAAATCCCAAAAACTCCCGATGATTCACATCGAAGGCACAAAAAATGTTCTCGTGGAAAATTTGATTCTCGATGGTTCTTTCAGGAACAATTATGATGAAGGAGGATGTATCGTTCCGTCCGACAAGGATTCTGTTTCGCCGTTGATTTATGCAGAATGCAGCGGCGATTTAACAATCGAAGGATGTGTCGTGTTCGATGGTTCTGGGAACGGAATAAAAATTTCATCGAGCGGCGGCAATTCATCTGTGAAGAATTGCGTCATTTTTAACAATATAGGCGCTGGAATTTCATTTATATCGAGCCAAAAATCCGCAAGATGCGCTATCAACGACAATCAAGTATTGCTGACATGGAAGGAAAAA
>JALTEE010000103.1 GCA_027007865.1 bacterium | reverse complement strand
AACATATTGTTACTTTTTAATCTTGACCAAAACAGCGACGATTATTATAATCGACATAGAGGTAACATAGTGTTATACTTTGCGATTATCATAAGTGTCAATAAATCCAATCTTGTGTTCCTCGCCTTCTTTCTCGATTGGCAGGTCTGGGAAATAGGCGATGGAAACGATGGATTCGTATTTAACGAGGATATATGCTTTGTGTCTTTCTGTTCGCTTTCCGTTTTCCTTTGGAATGGGGTAATCTATGTGCTCTATCCAAATTCCCATCTCATCGGCTTCCACTACTTTTGCAACGATAGAGACAGTATTTTCATCGAGCATATCGACCAGCGGTCTGAGCTGCGGGTCCTGCATTTTCGGTTGTTGAATTGTGATTATGACGCGAGCACCAGCAATAGTTTCGAGCATATCTCCTCCTTCGTTTTTTCTAAAATAATATACGACGAATAATAAGTCAATATAAAGAAGCAAGAATGTGCACAAAAAAGATGACTAAATTTATCAGCGTGCTTCGTATCCAAAAGTTGCCGCCTGAAAAAGTGGTGAAACTTTTCGAGGATATGAACGATGGTAAAGTTGCGCTGCTGTCTATCTATCGCAGTCGTTCTGCACAAATCGGGATGAAATCCGATGTGCTGGAAAAATTTGTCAGCGATATGCAGGAGACACGCACGAGTGCAATGAACAAACTTATTAGAAAACTTTCGAGGAGGTGGTATAATGAAGACCAGGAAGGGATACCTTCGCAGGAGGAACATCTGGATACGGAAGATGTATCGTCAGTTGCGCCGCCGGGGTTTCACAGCACAAAAATGCTATGAACTCATTTCGCAGAAACTCGAAGGAGAACTGTCGCCGTCGTCGGTGAAAAAAGTGATATATATATCCTCAAAGAAAAAAAATAAAAACAAGTCGAACCGCTATGACTACACAATAAATTTGTTGCCATAGCAAGAATATGGGCTAAATTTACAGCGCAAATTCAAATTCGGGAAATAAATGAATACTTTATTTCACAGAATAATCGTGGGCGACTTGAAGACGAATTGCTATATTGTGCAAGGCGATGACAAGTCGGCGATTGTAATCGACCCGGGCGCAGATGGTGAAAAAATCGAGGATGAAATATTATCCCTTAATTTGTCTCCTGTCGCTGTGATTCTCACTCACGGACACTACGACCATATCGGCGCAGCAAATTTTGTCGCAGAAATTTTTAATATCCCGATTTTCGCCGGTAGAAATGAAATCGAAATGCTCGAAAATCCCGAGAAGAATTTCTCCGCGTTTGTTGGCGAACCGATTTCCGTTATCGCAAAACCACTAAAACAATCACAATTGCAAAAATTAAATATTCACCTGCGCTTGCTCGAACTGCCGGGGCATACATCGGGCAGTATCGGGTTACTCCACAGAAAATTCTTGATTTCAGGCGATGTCGTTTTCGCGGGTGGAGGCGTCGGAAGAACAGACATCCCAGGCGGAAATTCGAAAGAACTCGCAAAATCTATCGAGAAAATTCTAAAATTGCCAGATGCTCTGATTCTATTGCCCGGACACGGCGGACGGTCGATTATCGGAAAAGAGAAGGCAATCTGGAAGCAGGGCGTCAAAATGCTTTTGGACGATTTGTTGTAGATTATCAAAAGAAATTTATTGAAACAATCATCACAATCGACATTTTGTCGAAGCAAAATTCCATAGCAAAATGCTATGGCTGTCATTGTATCCTATTGTAATGAATTTAGTAATAGAGCGTTTTGCTCGATAAATTTTTCATCGGGGTAAAAATGTTTAGCGGTCGTCAGCGTGCTGCGATTTTCGCGGCAGCGGTGAACATAATCCTGTTTTTCGGGAAACTTCTTGGAGGATTTTTCGGACGCAGTTCTGGGCTGCTCGCAGATGCGCTCGATTCGATGACCGATTTTCTCGGAGATGTGGTTGTTCTCGGTGGAGTTTCGCTTGCGAAGAAGCCTCCTGACGAGAAACATCAATATGGGCATTACAAGGCGGAATCGCTGGTAACCGCTATCGTAGGGTTGATGATAATTGCCGGTGCTGTGGTGATGCTTGCGCGAGGAGTTTTTTCATTTGGGAGACCCGCAACAGCGCCAGAACTTTGGACTGCCATTATTGCGGCAGGTTCGGTTATTATCTGCATCGGAACATATTTATATCTTCACAATCGAGCGGGGAAATTATCGAGTCCAGCGCTCGATGCGGGAGCGGCACATAAACTCGCCGATGCATTCACTTCTATCGCCGCTCTGACGGGGATTTTGCTATCATCGGTGTTTCATATCCGCTGGGGAGATAGTGCTGCATCTGCACTCGTCGCAATCTGGGTAATTCGCACGGGCATCGTGATAGTTTCCCGCGGCGGACATGAACTCCTCGATGGGGCGCCGAGTAGTGAAATAGAAAATCTTGCAATTAAGATAATTGCCGAAACACCGGGAGTGATAAATATCGGAGATGTCCGGATGCGCAGCGCTGGCGGAAGAATTTTTGCAGAAATCGATATCAGCACATCGAAAGATTTATCAGTAGCGGATGGACATATCGTAGCACATCGGGTGCGAAACCGATTGAAAAGAAATTTAAAGAATCTCGCCGATGCCGTAATCCACATCGAACCGTGCTATAAAGATGCGTCGCAAAAAGATGAAATCAAAAAAGCAGCGCAAAAAATCCTTGCGGAAGAAACACAACTTCGGGGATTTCACGGGATAAATGTTCTGCCGTCGAATGTCGGTTTCATTCTCGTGGCGGACATCGTTGTTTCACCGAGCATCACGGTTAAAGAGGCGCACGACATTGCAGAAAATTTGCGCCAAAAATTAATACAAATTCCGCAACTCGGCGATGCAATACTACATATCGACTACAAAAGAGACTGACAAGCAGGATTCGCGTGTTTCCACTTTTCGCAAGCGTTCCGCTTGACACCCTTCGGGTGATTCCACGCTTCGCATCTCGTTGTATTCGCTCCTTGCTGTCGCTCAGATTTGCTTTCCAAACAACATTCTCCCGCAAATCGTATATATTCACATCCCCCCATCCTTCTGGATTCCCGTTTTCACGGGAATGACAATTGAGTTGCGGTGTCATTCCCAACTCGATTGGGAATCCAGAGGGGGTTGGTATCGGGTTTCTGGATTTACATTCCACAGGGCGCTGTCAACAAGGGAGCATGCTCCCTTG
>JALTEE010000102.1 GCA_027007865.1 bacterium | reverse complement strand
TTTTAATACCAAATCAACATCAAAAATCGGAGGATTTTATGAGGAAGATATTTCTACTGACTATTTTTTATCTATTTCTTATTAGCACACTGGCATTTTCACAGCGGCGCCCCATAGATGGCAGGAGAAGAGGAAGAATGGACAGAAAAAGAGGATACAAAAAGGGAGGTGCTGAAGTAATTCAACTTATCGACGAAGGCAGATACTCTGAGGCGGCAAACAGGCTCGAGAAATTTCTCAGCCGTCCTGGAGCAGCGAAATCGGATTCGATGAGGGTGATGCGCAACCTCGCTATGTGCTATACTGCGCTCGAGCGGTGGAAAGACGCCGCAGGAGCATACAGATGGCTCTCTAATAACGATAAAAATAATAAAGTAAAATGGAACGAGTTAGCGAAAATCGTTTCTGCTCCCAAGCAAGGACTTGTTCCAGAGCATCTTCCAAATACGGTTAATTCAAAGGGCGGAGAAATTATGCCTGTTATTTCTCCGGATGGGAAAACAATTTATTTTATAATAGATAGCGGTGGTGACCAGGATATTTATTTTTCTACAATCGGAGTGGATGGCAAATGGACGCAGCGACAGCCGATTGGCGCACCGCTCAACACAAAATACTCCGACGGAATATTATCGGTTCTTCCCGATGGAAACACTGTGCTTTTGAATGGAGTATATAAATCTGACGGCACAAAGGATGCGGGATATTCGATTTCGCATAATCTCGGAGATAGTTGGTCGTTTCCGGAGCCTGTTAAGATAGACAATTATTATAATAAAAATAAATACACAAGCGCCTGCCTTGCTTCCGATGGCAAAACGCTCCTTCTCGCGTTAGAGCGAAAAGATGGGTATGGAGACCTCGACCTGTATGTCTCATTTCGCAAAGATGATGGCACTTTTTCGGAGCCGGAAAATCTCGGTTCGACAATAAATTCGAAAGGGACGGACGGCACGCCATTTCTTGCTCCCGATGGCGTTACACTATATTTTTCATCGGATGGGCATCCAACGCTCGGCAATGCAGATATGTTTTATGCACGCAGACTCGACGACACATGGAAGAATTGGTCATTCCCGAAAAATATGGGCAAGGAACTTAATACGGTCGGATGGGACGCATATTATACAATTCCTGCACAGGGCGATTTTGTATATTTTGTATCATCGCGGAAAGGAGCAATTGGCGGAACCGATATCTTTCGCGTGAAATTGCCGAAGGAGGCGAAACCGAAACCTGTTGTTACAATCGAAGGAACAGTGAAAGACCAAAATAACAAACCTGTTAGCGCAGATATAAAATATGAGCGGCTTTCCGATGGTAAAAATCTCGGCATAGCAACGAGCAATCCCAAGAGCGGATACTATTCCATCGTTCTGCCGACAGGTGAAAAATATGGGTATTCGATTTCGAAAAAGGGCTATCTGTTTCATTCCGGACATATCGACCTGACCGATGCAGATGAATTTTCGACATTCAGGAAGGATATCACGATAAAACCTGTCGAAGTCGGTTCGCAAATCGTTCTGCACAATATTTTCTTCGATTTCAACAGTGCGGAATTGCAGTCTGAAAGCATTGGCGAATTGAGGAGAATATTGCGCGTTATGAAGGAGAATCCTGAAATCCGCGTCGAGATAGCAGGGCATACGGATTCTGTTGGCACAAAAGGATACAATCAAAAACTGTCGCAAGCCAGAGCGCAATCTGTGGTAGATTGGCTTGTCCAGAACGGAATCGAAAAGGACCGACTTATTGCAAAAGGATATGGTGAGACAAAGCCTGTTGCGGACAATGGCACAGAAGAAGGACGAGCAAAAAATAGAAGGGTTACATTCACCGTGATGAAAAAATAATATAATAGCCAGTAGTCGTTAGTAGGACACCAACAACCAACATCCAATGTGGAGGTTTTAAAATGCGAGAAGTTTCCGTAGGAAAAATTACCGAGGCAGTTGCGAAACTGTGTATGGAAGCGAACTATTATATTCCGGAAGATGTTCGCAGCAGAATTCGCGAGATGGATGCATCGGAAGAATCCCCCGTGGGACACGAGATTATACGGCAGATTCTTGAGAATCAGGACATTGCCGCAGAAGAAGATATGCCACTGTGTCAGGATACGGGTTTCACAGTAGTCTATGCCGAAATCGGTCAGGAAGTGCATTTCGACGGCGATATCAAGGATGCGATTGCAAAGGGCGTTGCGAAAGGATACACCGACGGCTATTTGCGCAAAAGTATTTTGCTCGACCCGTTGAAGCGCTCGCCGAATTCCGGCGATAATACTCCGCCTGTAATCTGGTTCGATATTGTCCCCGGCGATAAAGTCAAGATTATCATTGCTCCCAAAGGCGGTGGCAGCGAAAATATGAGCAGAATCAAGATGCAGAAACCATCCGATGGCGTCGAAGGATTCAAAAATTTCGTTGTGCAGTCGGTTGTCGAAGCCGGTGGAAATCCCTGTCCGCCTGTGATTGTCGGCGTCGGCGTCGGCGGAACATTCGATAAATGCGCATATCTCGCAAAAAAAGCGCTGCTACGAAATATCGGCGAGCGCAATAGCGACCCGTTCTACGCAGAAATCGAAGAAGAACTTTTGGAACGCATAAACAAGTCCGGTGTTGGCCCGATGGGTCTCGGCGGAAGAACAACAGCGCTCGAAGTGTTCATCGAACAATATCCGCTTCACATTGCAACATTTCCTGCCGCAGTCAACTTGAACTGCCACGCCGCACGGCATAAAGAAATTGTGATATAAATTTAATGGCGAATAGTAGGGGTTTGGCACGCCAAACCCCCTACGAATACCGTGATACACGATTTGCGGAGGAATGTTGTGTATGTTGCCGGAAGAGCGATATTGGAGAGCCACGAATTTTGTCAGGCAGGAATGTCTGACCCGACCAGTATGGTAGGGCAGGTATTCTTGTCTGTCGATGTTGTTCTTGAAAAAATGCGACAACCATCCAAAACTATGATATGACCGGCAAGTATCTAAAAGATTTTTACAGCGAACTCGGCAAAGTATATCCCGAGGAAAAATTTGTTCACCGCAGCAACTGGGGCAAGTCGAGGCGCAGATTTTTGAAATCGAAATTCCGCGAGTATTTTAAAAAAGGTTCTGCTTTTCTCGATATCGGATGCGGCGGCGGAATTTATTTGAAAATGCTCGAAAAATTCGGTGCGAAAAACATTTTCGGTCTTGATATATCT
>JALTEE010000101.1 GCA_027007865.1 bacterium | reverse complement strand
GGATGATAGTTTTTACGAATAAAAATTCATAGGAGTAATAATATGGATGAAAAACCTGTTTGTCATTTCTGTGGCAGGACTTCCGAAGAGGCTGGCGGTTTGATTCAAGGGAATCTGGGCGGACTTATATGCGCAGACTGCGTCAATATGATATACAGAATGCTGCGTGAACAGCAGAACAAAAAACCGCAACTTCCTTTCGACGAGAAAACGCTGCCGAAACCGGAAACAATAAAATCTTTCCTCGATAATTACATCATCGGGCAGGAAGAGGCTAAAATTACTGTCTCGGTCTCCGTTTATAATCATTATAAGCGCGTTCTGCACTATCTAAATCGCGAGCCCGACGATGTGGAACTGGAAAAGAGCAATATTCTGCTAATCGGTCCCACCGGTGTTGGCAAAACGCTCATAGCGCAGACATTGGCGAGACTTTTGAATGTTCCATTTGCAATCGCCGATGCAACGACGCTCACCGAAGCGGGATATGTCGGCGAAGATGTTGAAAATATTATCGTCAGGTTGTTGCAGAGTGCTGACTACAATGTCCCTCTCGCAGAAATGGGAATAATATACATCGATGAACTCGATAAAATCGGCAGGAAATCGGAAAATCCATCGCTGACGCGAGATGTATCGGGTGAAGGCGTCCAGCAAGCGCTATTGAAATTGCTCGAAGGCACCGATGCGATGGTGCCTCCCGAAGGCGGACGAAAACATCCTGAACAGCCGCTGATAAAAGTCGATACGCGGAACATTTTGTTCATAGCGAGTGGGCATTTCGAGGGTATTGCGGAAATTATTGCTCACAGAACAATCGAAACAGTTATCGGGTTCGAAGGGAAATCCGCGCATGGAATATCCGATGCAAAATTGCTTAAAATGGTAGAGCCAGACGATTTGATGCACTTTGGACTAATTCCCGAACTGGTCGGCAGAATTCCCGTCGCCGTGAGTCTGCCAGCACTCGATAAAAATGCGCTGCGGAAAATACTTCTCGAACCCAAAAATGCGCTGTTGCGACAATACGAAAAATTGTTTCAAATGGATGGAATCGAACTCGTCGTCGAAAACGATGCAATCGATGCAATCGTCGCCGAAGCGGAAAAGAAAAAAACCGGCGCAAGAGCGCTCAAATCGATTATCGAAAACATCTTCATTCCGATTATATTTAGAACATCATCGAAAACGAACATCAGGAAAATCGTGATAAACAAGGATGTTGTTGCAAATGGCGTCGAACCTGTGTTGGTCGAGGAAAGTGCGGAGGGAATGGATATTCCTATGCCGAATTTGAATAAAAAAAGTGCATAATTCGAAATGAAACTCACAATCATTGGCAGCGCATCTGGAATGCCGGTCGGGAAACGCAGTTGCTCGGCATATTGGCTCGAGAATGGCAAAGATGTCCTTCTGCTCGACTGCGGCGACGGCACTGCGAGTGCGATTGTTCGAGCAAATCTCGACCCAATGCGTATCGGAGCAATCGCAATATCGCATTCACACTCCGACCACTATGCAGGATTTCCATTGCTAATCCAGATGCTGCACATATCGAAGCGAAAAAAGCCGCTTAAAATTTTCGTGTCGCAAAGAATTATACGATTTTTGAAATATACGCTCGAAATGTCATATATGTGGAGCGAACGAATCGGGTTCGACTTGCTCTGGCAACCAATAAAAAACAACGAGCGATACGACTTCGATTCATTTTCAATAATTCCTCACGAAAATTCTCACCTGCTGGGATATAAAGAGGACTTGTTCCGGCATCCGCTATGCGATTTGAAATCATATTCATTCGAGGTTATGTGCGACGGCATCAGAGGGGTATATTCCGCCGACATTGGCGCGCTTTCCGACATCGATGTATTATTGGCAAAAAAGGCGCAGTGGTTGTTGCTCGAAGGAATGCACTTTTCGCTCGAAGAATTCGAAAAATGGCTCGCGAGCAAATCGGTCGAAAAAATGATAATTACACATATTCCGCCCGAGCGGGAAGGCAAAGATTTTAAAAACGCGATTATCGCAGAAGACGGAATGAGTATCGATATTTTCCCGTAAAAATGGCAGTTTTTTTCTGGGTTTCTCCCGCCAGGGGGGAGGAATGACGAATAGGATAGTGTTCTATATTTCTGGATTCTTGTCCACACAGGAATGACGCATAGGGTAGTTTGTCATCCCCAACAAAGTTCTCTGTTATTTCCGACAAAGCTTTCTGCCATTCCCAACAAACCTTTCTGTCATTCCCAACTTGATTGGGAATCCAGGCTGAGTTGTGTGCTATGTTTCTGGATTCCCGCCTTCGCGGGAATGACAAATTTTTTATACAACATTTACGAATGGCGAAACATTGAAAAAAGACTGCCCACCCCTAAAAATCGGCGCGCTCCCAGAATGGCTCTCGGGCAGGTTTCGTTACGGGGATTTTTAGCAGAAACCAGGTATTGAAAAGTCTTATATCAACATCTGTCGGGTCGAATTCGATATGTTTTATCGCTTCCAATGCCGCCTGGTCTATTACAACATTTCCACTGGACATTATCAATTCTCTATCGGTTACTTTTCCAAAAGCGTCAATCTTTACTTTTATTCGTATTATCCGTCCTTGGTAGCGCGAAGACCATTCTTGCTCGGGATAGAATAATGTTATTACTCTCGGTTTTTTCAATCGCGGCGCATCGGGAAGATTGTCGTATGTGAAACGCGATGTATCCTTCGAAGCATTATTCGTTTTATTCTCACTGGCAAAAGCAACGGTTGTGGTTTCTTTCGGCTCTATTTTGGGTTTTTGGGGTGGGATATACGCTTCGCCGAGACGAATCCTCGCCAATGAATCATAGGATGTCCCCGGAAACTTTTGCGTAATCGCTGTGTATTCGTCTTTCGCTTCATCAGGATTTCCCATCAGTGATAGGATTTCCGCTCTTGCCGCCATCGCTTTGGGAACCCAGCGACTTTTGGAGAATGAATCGATGACCACAGAATAATATGTTATCGCCGAATCGAGCCAGTGATATGTCAGCCAAAATTCTTCCGCTTTGATAAAATAATACGCGACATTTCGGATAGCAAGTGAATCGAGCGAACCGCCTCTACTCTTGAAATAATCTGCGCCGCCGACTGCATAATCGCTTTCGGGGTATTTTTGCAAAAGTTCGGCAAAGACTGAATCGGCAGTATTGAAATTTCGCTTTGCATTTGCATATACCCATCCCATTGCAT
>JALTEE010000100.1 GCA_027007865.1 bacterium | reverse complement strand
ATATGAAGAGGAGCGATTATTATGAAGGACAAAATACACCCGAAATATTATGTTGCAAAAGTAACCTGCGCTTGCGGAAATACTTGGTTCGTGGGTTCTACGAAAAAGGAAATCCGCGTGGAAATATGTTCTGCCTGCCATCCTTTCTATACAGGTAAACAAAAAATGATGGACACCGCAGGTCGTGTAGAGCGTTTTAAGAAAAAATACGGCATTAAAAATTCGACCAGTGAAGCGATTAAAAAAAAGAAATAAGCGATTTTGTTGTATTTTTATGCAGAAACGAAAAAGGGCTTCCTGACACTTCGGGACGCCCTTTTGCTTAAAGTGAAATGAAAGTTGAACTTATAAATTACACGCCGAACCCAATCGAGACGATTTTCGTAGCAGCGAGAACCTGCTATTCGCCCGATGGACCGCTGTCGCTATGGGATAAAGTCGATTCCGACAACGAGCGCTCTATACCGCTGGAACGGATGTATTCGTTGATAGACAAAGTCATCGCATCGGGGCACCTCTCTGTCCTGGAACACATTAGTTTTACATTTGCGATAGAAGGTATTTCACGCGCTTGCTCACATCAACTCGTGAGACACCGCATAGCCAGTTTTTCGCAGCAATCGCAGCGATATGTATCCGCAGGGAAAGATTTCGTTCTGCCAAATTCGATACAATCCAATGAAAGTGCACTCAAAATTTTTTCGGCGTTCATTTCCAATGCTGAAAAAGTATATAATGAATTGGTCGAACTCGGCATTCCGAAAGAAGACGCAAGATTTGTCCTGCCAAATGCCACACAGACAAAAATTGTGATGACGATGAATTTTAGAGAACTTTATCAGGCATCTCAAATTAGGCTTTGCACAAGAGCGCAATGGGAAATTAGGGAACTATTCTGGCGCGTAAAAAACGAGATAAAAAAAGTCCCGCAACTCGCGGGATTGTCGGAATATCTCGTGCCGATATGCCAGATACTCGGATATTGCCCCGAAAAAAAATCTTGCGGAATGATGCCGACAAAAGATGAAATCGAATTTGTGAGAATAGGCGCAAAAAACAATGATAACAATGAGGGAAAATGAATCCCGCACAATACATAAAAGCCTACAAGGAATTTTCGCAGATTTCGCCGCCTGCAAAAATCCTACTCTATGGAGATGCAGAACTGCTTAAAGATGGACTTATGCAATCTTTCAAAAAAACTATCGAAGGGATGGAGGACTTCGCACTTGAAGTATTCTGGATGACCGAATTAAAAGGCAAAGATGCGCACAAAGTTGTTTTCGATTCATTGCTTTCACTGCCGATGCTCAGTGATAAACGAGTCGTTATTCTGCGCAATTTCGATATTACACGCTCGACAGAGAGAAAAATCCTATCGGGATTAAATGAATTTGCTTTCCCTGATAGTGCTATTTTTGTTGTCGAATCGTCAAAACTCGATATGCGGCACAAAGAAAGCAAGCAAATATCGAAAATGTTTCGCACAGTCGAACTTGCGACACCCAATGAGAAAGAAATGAGCGAATGGATAACCTATTTTGCAAGGCGAGCAGGAAAGCGGATAACAATATCGGCAGTGAGAGAACTCATATCTCTTGCTGGAATTTCGCTTTCCACAATTCGCGAGGAAATTAATAAAATGGCGAACTATGTTGATGAGAACACGATTCAGGTTAGCCACATTCGCGAAGTTGCTGCACAAAGCAGGTCTGCGCATATTTTTCAATTTGCCAATGCTGTGCAGATGCTCGACCTCACAAAGGCTATGAAATTGGCGATGGAACTTATGGATTTTGGCGAACAGCACAGCGTAATTCTATCGTGGATGAACCGCTCGCTGACAGATTTGCTATGGGCGAAAATCGACCCCGCAGGATTGCCAAAGAGAATGGGACGACGAGCATTCTTGGCGCGAAAAATTACACCAGTATCTCGGAAACTTGATAGAAACGCATTGTTAGAAACAATTTCTTCGCTCCACAGCGCAGATATGATGGTGAAAAAATATTCGGTCGATGGCAGAACTGCGGTTGTATGGGCATTGTCGCAGGCAAAGGAATTGCTATATTGAGCGGTTTCGAGTTTAGAGATTTCTTTCACAGACATTAGAAATTTAATTTTCGAGGTGAATAAATGGAAAATTTTAGTGAAATGCTCAGCTATGACGATATTTTGCTTGTTCCGCAATATTCCGAAGTTTTGCCTTCCGAAATCGATACTTCGACCGAACTGCTATCATCGCTTCGGCTCAATATCCCTCTCGTTTCCTCTGCAATGGATACGGTTACGGAAAGCAATATGGCGATTGCGGTTGCGCAATCAGGCGGGCTCGGCGTAATTCATCGGAATATGCCGCTCGAAAGGCAGGCGGAACAGGTCAAAATGGTGAAGCGTTTCGAAGCGGGAATGATTTCGAACCCACTAACGATTGCTCCGAATGCCACCGTGGGCGATGCTTTTAAAATTATGAAGAACGAAAATATTTCGGGACTTCCCGTCGTCAACGGGCAAAAACTTATCGGTATTCTCACGCATAGAGACCTTCGCTTCGAAACCGATTTTTCGCGAAAAGTCGCGGAATTGATGACACCGAACCCGATAACCGCAAAGGTCGGCGTGGATTTATCCGATGCGCTAAAACTAATGCACCAACATCGCATAGAAAAACTCCCCGTTGTCGATGAAAGCGGGAAACTTGTGGGACTTATCACAGTGAAAGATATTCAGAAATCGCGTGAGCATCCACATTCGGCAAAGGATAATCTCGGCAGACTTCTCGTTGCCGCGGCGGTCGGTGTCGGAAGCGATTTGGCTGACCGCTCTTCTGCATTGGTCGAAGCGGGCGCAGATGTCATCGCAATCGATACCGCTCACGGAGATTCAAAAAATGTTGTGGAAGCGACGAAATTCTTAAAGAAAAATTTCCCTAACATTGTCGTGATTTCCGGCAATGTCGCCACCGCGGACGGCACAAAGCGTTTGCTCGAAGCGGGAGCGGATATCGTAAAAGTCGGCGTCGGTCCCGGCTCGATTTGCACCACGAGAGTTGTAACCGGCACAGGAATGCCGCAGGCGTCCGCTGTGCTCATCTGCGCGCAGGAAGCGAAAAAACATAACAGAACGATAATCGCCGATGGCGGAATAAGATATTCGGGCGATATCGCAAAGGCAATCGGTCTCGGCGCCGCTGCCGTGATGGTTGGAAATATTTTTGCGGGAACTGATGAAACTCCAAGCGAAACGGTTTTATTCGAAGGTCGTAGGTTCAAAGTATATCGTGGAATGGGTTCGCTGGGAGCGATGAAGGTCGGCGCAAGGGATAGATATCATCAAGAAAACATTTCGGATGTGAACAAACTCGTTCCCGAAGGCATCGAAGGGCGAGTTCCATACAAAGGTCCGGTCGAAGATGTGATATATCAACTCGTCGGCGGGCTGCGCGCCGGAATGGGTATGGTCGGCGCAGAAAATATAAAAGCGTTTCAGCAAAAAGCGAAATTCGTAAAAATCACTTTCGCAGGAATGAAGGAATCGCACCCGCACAGCATCGCTATAACGAAAGAAGCGCCTAACTATAAAATCGGATAGGTTTTCACAATAAATTCGGAGCGATGAATGTTTCATTCGAAAAAACTCGACCAATTCGGCAGTTACGCATTTGCCAGTCTTTCTGCGCTCAAAGCGGAAGTGTCGAAGAAAATGCGCGTAGTCGATATGGGCGTCGGCGACCCCGATTTCCCGCCGCCGAAGGAAGTTCAAGGCGCGCTTGTCGCTGCACTCGGAGATGAAAATATACATCGCTATCCCGATTATCAAGGCGACCGATTTTTTCGCGAGGCTGTTGCACGGTTTTTCCTCAATCGATACAAAATCAAACTCAATGTAGATAAGAATGTTCTCGGGCTTATCGGCACGAAGGAAGGGATTTTTCATCTGCCGCTCGCAGTGTTGAATACCGGCGACATCGGATGCTATACGAGTCCGGGCTATCCCGTATATCGTGCAGGAATCGCATTTGCAGGCGGAAAACCCGTAGAAATCCCGCTTCGAGAGGAAAACAATTTCGTTCTCGACCCGGATGAAATCCCGCAGGGAACAAAATTGCTGTGGATAAATTATCCGAACAATCCCACGACAGCGGTCGCCGATAGAGATTTTTTCAAGCATGTCGTCGAACTTGCTCACGAGCGAAATTTTTTAATTGCGAACGATGCGGCATATTCGGAAATTTATTCAGATAAAATCGCACCGCCGCTGTCGATTTTGAACATTTCCGGTGCGCTCAATGTCGCTGTGGAATTTCATTCGCTGTCGAAAACATTTTGTATGACGGGGTGGCGCATCGGATTTGTCGTCGGAAATGAAAATGCTATTTCATCGCTCGCTACGCTGAAAAAATATATCGATTCGGGCGTATTTCGCGCCGTGCAGCAAGCTGGAAAAACAGCGCTCGACAGCTATTGGACAATCGCCGAAGCGATACGGAAAATCTTTGCCCGCAGAGTCGAACGATGGCTCGGCGTGTTGGAGGGAAAGGGTATCTTTGCATACAATTTCGGCGCGACATTCTATGTGTGGGCAAAAGTTCCGAAAAATTATACCGATGAAAGTTTTGCAAAATATTTGTTGGAAAATGCGGGAATTATCGCTATGCCCGGTTCCGCAATGGGCGATGCGGGGAAAAATTTTGTCCGCTTCTCGATGACATTGCCGGATAACCGTATCGAATACGCAGCAGCGCAATTTCCAAGCGTTCCGCTCGACAAGCGTTCCGCTTGACCTTTGCGCTTCGCCGTGCATCGATGTCGCTCCCATTCTGTCCGCTCAGATTAGCGAAAGCCTTATGGCTTTTTGAAACGGTGTTGTAGCAATTTTAACATTTTGACACCCTTCGGGTGATTCAGTGCTTCGCAAGCGTTCCGCTTGACCATCCACGCTTCGCGGTTCGTTGAGGTCGCTCCTGGCGGTCGCTCAAATTAGTTTGCCAAACACTATTTCCCTGCAGGGCGTATATCTCCCCCACCACCCACCCTTCTGGATTCCCGTTTTCACGGGAATAACAAAATAAAACGCAAAAATAACAATTGAAAGCGCGGGAATGACAAACGGGCTGCGGTGTCATTCCCAACTCGATTGGGAATCCAGAGGGGGTTATGTGTTGGGTTTCCTAATTTTCAAATACACAATCCGCGTCGTAGGGACTCAAAACGATTCGTGAGCTGCTCAAAATGATTTGCAATAATTCTCTGTTTTATCGTGGTTATTTTATCGTCCCAACCATCTCGTTGAATTGCATTATTTTCTCGTCTATTTTCGGTGCGATGCGATGGAGTTCGCCCCAGTAGTTTTTATAGTCATCCCACTGCGCATTTAGTTCGGAAAGTGCTTTGCCCTGCTGCTCTATCCATGTGTAATATTTCAAATTGTGAATTCGTTTTTTATCGTAGTGGCGCAGTTCGAGCATATTGTCTGTGGAAAAGTTCATCGCTAAATCGAAATCTTTTGCCGCGTCGATTTCTCGATATTCGCCGTGCTTTTCGTGCTGTTCTCTCATTCGGGAATCGTATAGCTCCATCGAATCGGTGAACACGGTCATCACAATATCGTCGCTCGTTAGCTCGTAATATTTTGCGAACTTTATTGCTGCGATAAGATTTCCGATAGACGATATTCCGAGCAGGTCGAGATTATTTACGATTTCATCGGGCACATTTTGCGATTTCAGGAATTTTTTCCCGGCGGGCTCGTTGAACAGGCGCATCAATCGGATTGTGTGGTCGTCATCCACAGCGATTGCCATATCCGTGTTCCGCACATTGTGTATCCAAGGGATATGCTTGTCTCCGATGCCTTCGATTCTGTGTCCACCGTATCCGTTGAGCAGAATTGTCGGGCATTGGAGCGCTTCTCCGACAGCGATTTTCGATGCTGGATATTTCTCTTTTAAATAATCTCCGCAACCCATTGTTCCCGATGAGCCCGACGATAGCACGACGCCAAAATATTCGCCGTCCTGTTCGTCGAGAACTTCCTCCATCGCGCTGCCCGTAACTTCATAATGCCACAGATGATTTCCAAATTCATCGAATTGGTTGAAAATAACGATATCGTCGCGTGTTTTGCGCAGTTCCCAACATTTATCGAAAATTTCTTTGACATTACTTTCGCATCCGGGCGTAGCGATAACTTCCCCCGCGACTTTCTTTAACCACTCGAAGCGCTCGCGAGACATCTCTTCCGGCAAAATGGCAATAGATTGACATCCGAGCAGCGCAGCAACATAAGCGCCACCACGACAATAATTTCCTGTCGAAGGCCATACCGCTTTTTGATATGTCGGGTCAAACTGCCCCGTAACAAGTCTCGGGGCGAGACAGCCGAATGTCGCACCGACTTTGTGCGCTCCCGTAGGAAACCATTTCCCGACGAGCGCGATTATCTTTGCAGGCACTCCGGAAAGTTCGGGCGGAATGACCATATAATTCACGCCATCGTATCCGCCGCCACTCGGAACGGGCTCGTTCTTCCAAGTGATGCGAAACAGATTTCGAGGGTGAATATCCCACAGCCCGATATTTCTCAATTCATCTTTGATTTTTTGTGGAACGAGTTCGGGATTTTTCATTTGCGCAAATGTCGGAACTATAATCCCTTTTTCGCGACATCGCTGCGCGGTTCGCTTCAATTGTTGCTCATTGACTGAAAGGTCTATCATAGCATCTCCTTACAAAAAGTGTTGATGGCTCCTGCAAAATAAGAAATTTTGTCGTTGCGAGCGAAACGAAGCAATTTCGATTGGTTGTAAATAAAGAGATTGCCGCGTCGCGTAATTTATCCCGCTTGGGCGAGACTCCTCGCAATGACATTACAAAGCTATTTGCAGGACTCATAAAGTGTTGTTATAATTGGGGGTAATAAGTTCTAACTATTTTTTTAGGGTTTTCCGAGCCCGATTTTAATAACTATATAACTTTGGCACAATGATTGCTCTATCGATAGTGAAAAGATTGAAAACCTATTAAAAACCGTTCGATTTGGTTCAGGAGGTGCACGATGCAACACATAATTCACAGAACACTATGGGACTACATTTGCGATTTTATCGTAACTGTTGCCTGGCTCGCAGGATTGTTCGTATGGGGCGCGACAATGTGGGGAATTATATCCGGTTTGATGGGATAGAAAATCTGCACTTATCGAGCAATTCATTGCTAATAGAATTTTAATCCGGCGATAAATTTTGTTCCAAATTAGAAGCGCTTTTGCCGCTTCTTTTTTATTTCTTCACATACGCTTTTTTGATGTGAATTGGCGTCAGTGGTTTATCGTGTGCATCCCGCTTTACCGATGCTATTTTCTGTGCGACAGCCATTCCTTTCGTAACATATCCGAAAACCGTGTATTTGCCATCGAGATTTTGCAATGTTCCCAGCGCGATATAGAACTGGCTTCCCGATGATGCTTTTTGCGGATTAACTTGGTCGGGCAGTCTTGCTGTTGCCACAGCGCCTGGTGTGTGTTTCAAATCCGTGATTTCCGCAGGAATTGTATATCCAGGACCACCTCTACCCGTGCCTTCTGGGTCACCGCCTTGAATGACAAAACCAGGTATAACGCGATGAAATGTCAAACCGTTATAAAATCCATCTTTTGTTAATTTCAGGAAATTCGCAACCGTTTTAGGAGCCTTGTCGGGGCGTAGCTCGATTTCGATATCGCCGTAATCTGTTTCGAGAACTACGACAGGGCGGTCTCCCGCATTTGTGGTTGTTGTGGATGCTGCGGGTTTTGTCACAGGTTTTGCCGCTTCCGCAGGTTTCGATTTTTTCGCCGTCTCATTACATCCCGCAAGCAGCGATAACGAGATAAGCATCAAGATAAACCTCCTCATTTTTTTCCTCCTTTTTCAGTGTGGAATGGCCACCGCAAAACAAGAAATTTTGCCATTGCGAGTGAAACGAAGCAATCTCGATTGATTGTAAATAAAGAGATTGCCGTTTTGTCCGAGTGGGATTTCTCACAACGACATTACAAACCTATTTTGCAGGACTCATAATGTGGAAACAATTTTTCACAGATGTTTTATTTTAAGAAAGAATGCAGATAAAAACAAGGAAAAATTACAAAAAACGGATAAAAAAACGGAGCCAAATTTATAGGGCTCCGTTTAATTGAGTAGAAAAATCTTATTTTACAATACGAACTTTATTCTACTATGTCCTTTTTTATTTAATCAGCGTCAATTTTTGCTCGACCTGCTTGTCGGGAGTTTTTAGGATTGCAAAATATGTTCCGCTGGAAAAGTTTTCCGCATCCCACTTCATCGTGTATTTTCCCGCCGGGAGCTTGTCGGCAATCAATGTGGAAACTTTTCTGCCTGTTGCATCGAATATAGAAAGTTCCGCATCGGTTTTGTCGGCGAGCGAGAAGGAAATGCTCGTTTCCGCATTGAACGGGTTCGGATACGCCTGAACGATGGTCGTCTGGTCGGGTTTTGCAGGAACTTTCCGTGCGAGTGTGCTTTCTTCGGTGCGCAGTTCGTAAATATATACCCCGAAGAACTGGTCGATGCCGTAAATCATATCGCCATTGGTGTATATGTGTGTCCAATATCCGTTGTCGGGTAGTTCGGCGACCTGCTCGACATCGGGCAAATTCGAAATGTCGAATACTTTGCACGCTCCCTGTCCATCGGATAAAAACGCATAATTCCCGCTGATAGCGATGTCCGTTCCCCAGACGGTTGGATAGTTGGCGATTTTTTCGGGATACTTCGGGTCGCCAACATCGATTACAGTAAGTCCTTCGGGACCGTCCGCTGCGAGTAAATATTTATCTTTCAAAACGATTCCGTTTCCGCCGTCGGTGCTCGTCTGCAAATATCCGACAAGATATGGCATTCCTTCGTCGATGCGATAGATGTGGTATCCGCCGTGATAGTCACTCGCATACAGCATTCCACCACGGATTTCGATATCGCAGAACTGAACGGCGAAATTACGCAACGAATATCCTGCATCAAGTGCGCCGTCGTTATTGTGCATCAAAACAATTCCCTCTCTGCCGAGACTTACAGCGCAATACTTTTCACTGAAAGATAATTCTCCAATCGGGTCGAGATTATCGACTCGGGCAATTGGATATTCTGCAAGCCAGTTTCCGTCAGCATCGTATCGTTCGACGAAGATGTTGTTTATAAAACCATCCCTTGCACCGAGAACATAAATGTCATTGTTGAATTGCTTCACATCCCAAACGGTGTGCAGTTTGTCGGCGGCGAGTCTGCCGATAAATTCGGGATATTCGGGAGTGGACACATCGAATTCGACCACGCCAGAAACTCCCGCAGCAACATATAATTTGTTGCCGGTAATACACGCTCTTCGGGGAACATCGAAAGTTTCGAGTCTGCCGATTTCAGCAGGACTGCTAATATCTGAAACATCGAATGCCGATAATCCTTTATAACTATTCGCGAGATATGCGATTTTGTCGTGCAGAACGCAGTCGAGCGTGGGCATATTGGGCAAATTCCATATAAGTTGCGGGTTCGATGAATTTTGGGGAAGATTATATATTGCGAAATTAGCGAGTCCACCAGCATAAATCACATCGTCGGCAATTTTCACCACAGTCGGTGATTTGAACGGAAAACTGAAAAGATGTTTCCCGAAAATGGTCTGTTCGCCAGGTCTTGGCTCGTCGAGCCTGCCGTAGAAAATCAAATTTTTATATCCCTTCACAGTTGTATATAATCCTCGCTGCGAACCGATAAATTGAAAATGTTTCGGATTCGGCACAAACATCGCTCCGAGTCCGAGTTTGCCTGCTGCGATATAAAGTTTATTTTTATGGAAATCGATTTTCATCGGTGCACAGTTCAAACTCGCATAGTTCAAAAGTGTTGGAGATAGCGGCTGGCTCACATCGATAGAAGCGACAAAGTTTTCTCCGCCGATGTATGCCGTCTGTCCATCGAGGTCGAGTGTCGTAAATCGTTTGAAGCGCTCGTCGTTATCCGAAGAAAATTTTCCAAGAAACACAGGGAGATATTTGTCCGTGATGTCGTAAATTTCCAAACCTTCTTTTTCCCACAGCACGAAGAGTTTCTCATCTTGCACGACAATACACTTTATCCTGCTCGAATGCCCTTCGATAGTTCCCATCAGTTGCGGGAAATCGCGCTGGTAAATGTTGTAAATATTGAGCGCTCCGCCGACACCTGCATATACCACTTGACCGTCTGCATCGACGGCAACGGTGGGATTGATGTCGATTCTCGATACTTCGAGCATCGACACTGGCGCACCAAAAGACAGCCCTGCAAATAACGCAAGGAGTGCGAGTAGTGCGATAAACCGTTTCATAAGAACACCTCCTAATTATGAAAAACCGATGCAATCCCGACTGCTCGGGAAAGAATTATCAATGGGAAATATTATGAGATATTTAATTTCGCCGAAATTCGAGATTAAAGATCTTTTCTTATTATTATATTA
>JALTEE010000099.1 GCA_027007865.1 bacterium | reverse complement strand
TACATCTTCAGCCTCGATTTTTTCCTGGCATTCGAGACAATATTCTGCAAACGGAACTGCGGATAATCGTTCTTTTTCTATATTTTTTCCACACATCAAACATTTGCCAAAAGTGCGGTCAGAAATGCGTGAAAGCGCCCTGTCGATGGCATCGAGTATCATCTGTTCGTGGCTGGCAAGTAAAAAGGCTTGCTCTTGTTCATCTGTAATACTGCCCATATCCGCTGGGTGCGTAGTAAAGGACGAGACTTGACCGTGTTGGTCGCGAATGTTCTGCTTTAATTTTTCCTGTTCGAAGGAATCCCATTCCTGCTGAACCTTTTTACGCATTTCCAGCAACATTTTCTTGTATCTTTCCAACTCTCGCGTTCTCATTAAAACCTCCGTATGCCGATTACTATTAAATTTCTCAAACAAAGTCAAGAATGCTTATTGTCAAGTCATTTTATAATAAATTGCTTAAAAAATCATATCGTTCCGAATGCTCTGTCGCCAGCATCGCCGAGTCCGGGCAAAATATATCCGTTCTCGTTGAGAGTTCTGTCGATTGCCGAAACCCATAGTTCTGTATGGATATTCGATGAATCTACCGTTTTCGACAATTTTTCAATTCCTTCGGGCGCCGCAACAACGGATAAAATTCTTATAAATGCAGGCTGGTATTCCGCAACTTTTTCCACTGCGTAGCTCAACGTTCCGCCTGTTGCGAGCATAGGGTCGAGCAAAAAGACAATAGAATCTTTTATTCGCAAATCGAGGCGCGAATAGTAAAGTTTCGGTTCGAGTGTTTTTTCGTCGCGATATATTCCGAGATGCTGCACGACGGCATCGGGATACATTTCGATAATTTTCGGCAGCATCGCTAATGCAGCGCGCAGAATGGGAATCAAAATAATATTTTTCGGTAATCTCGCTCCGATTGTGCTTTCGAGTGGAGTTTTTATATCGATGATTTCTGTTTCGATGTCATTACTCGCTTCGACAAAAATCACGAGCGAGAGCGATTCCATTGTTTGTCTGAATTTCGCCGAGTTGGTATTTTCGTCCCGCAAAATCGTAAGCAGATGTCCTGCCAGAGGGTTCGAAATCGTTGTTATGTTCATAAAAAATTCTCCTTTTTTGTTTTGAATTAAGATATAGCACTATTGCATTTTGTCAATATCGGGAAATTTATTGCAATTTTAACAGTATAACACATTATTAAAAGAAAAAAATTGCAATATCTCGATAGGAGCGAGCAATTATGGCAAAAGCAAAACATATCCGCAATATCGAAGTCGGTGGAGCGATAACCGATTTTTTCGTGGTAAGGTGGTTCGAATTAAGGCATCACGATGGGAAACCATATTTGATGCTGGAACTCGGTTGTTCACGCGGCAGAATAAAGGCGACATACTGGGGCGAAGACGCAAACGAACTCGCATCGAAAATCACCGATGGCGATATTTTGAAAATTCAGGGGCACGGAACGGATTACAAAGGTCAGCGATGGCTGAAAATCGAACGACTGCGCAAAGCCAAAAAAGATGAAATTTCTTATGAAAAATTGCTGCCTCGGGGAAGATACTCTCCAAAAGTGCTATGGACACGATTGAAGAAACTCATCGGGACAATTAAAAATCCACAGATGCAGGAGTTGCTACACAATATATTCGAAACGGACAGAGAATTTGCTAAAAAATTTGCCACATATCCCGCAGCAAAATTGTGGCACGGTGCTTATACAACGGGTTTGATGGAACATACACTACGAGTTGCGAAACTGTGCGATGTCGCATCGACATTCTACCCCGATTGCAGAAGAGAACTTCTTATAACAGGCGCGCTATTGCACGACATCGGAAAAGTCGATGAAATTACAATTAGCGGATTTTTCGATTATTCGCCGAAAGGAAGGCTCATCGGGCATATTGCTCTGGGAGCAATTAAAGTTCAAAATGCAATCGAGAAAATTAAAAATTTCTCCCCAGAAATTGCGGATGAAATCCTGCATTTGATATTATCGCATCACGGTTCGGGCGAAATGGGTTCTCCTGTGCCGCCAAAAACGCTCGAAGCGATGATTTTACACCATTCCGATATGCTCGATGCGCAGTCGGAAGGAATTCAGCACATAATCGAGCGGGATATGCCGAGGGGCGAAAATTTTTCTGAATATATAAAAATACTCGGACGATTTATATATCTCGAAGGATATAGAGATGGCGACTGAAAATCCGCAGATGGAACCGCAGAGAATTTTCACTTTCGATTCGCAAGGGATAGCGAAACCGCGCAAAAAAGAGCGAATATGGATAAATCTCCTGCTGTTTTTACTCACGATATTCACAACAACTCTCGCTGGTGCGTTTATGGTCGAGAGCAAAAACTACAATATGCAATGGTTTTTGGGCGGTTTAAAATTTTCGGTTCCGCTGTTGTTCATACTCGGCATTCACGAAATGGGGCATTATACTGCATCGAAGATTCACAGGATACGAGCAACTCTGCCGTATTTCATTCCTGCGCCGACGCTAATCGGAACATTCGGCGCATTTATCAAAATCAAGGAACCGATAGTTGACCGCAGAGCATTGATGGACATCGGTGCAGCGGGTCCGCTCGCAGGATTTGTTGCGGCAATCCCGATTTTGATATATGGTGTAATAAATTCGACGCTCGTGCAAATCGACAAGACGGCGCAGGCGATGCGATTAGGCGATTCGCTGATACTTCAACTTGCCACGAAAGCATTTTGGCATAATATTCCAGATGGATATGAATTGTTTCTTTCACCGATTGCATTTGCCGCGTGGCTCGGTTTTTTTGTAACATCGTTGAACCTCATTCCAATCGGGCAGTTGGATGGCGGACATATCGCCTATGCGATGCTCGGCGCAAAAGCATACAAAATATCGCGATTGATGTTTTTGCTGATGATACCACTGGGATTTTTCTGGCTCGGATGGATTTTTTGGGCACTGCTGCTGCTATTTCTGCTGGGATTAAAGCATCCGCCGCTTATCGACCCGAACGCACCGATGGGAAAATCGCGAAAAATTGTGGGATATATCTGTCTCGCAGTGTTTATCCTAACATTCACACCCGTGCCATTTTCGATGTAGTGAAAAATTTTAACGGTCGGCGAATTCGAATGTTAGCGCCTGTTCTATTTTTTCGTTATTTTTTTCTTTCGTCTTGTTTTCTGTTTTTGAAGAAAAAAGAGGTAAATCCTTTTTTATTTTTTTTATTC
>JALTEE010000098.1:1119-3234 GCA_027007865.1 bacterium | reverse complement strand
AGGCAAGACATCAAGGAGACAATATGTTTCTAATATCGAATGCAAAGGATTTTGTCGGCGAAGAAGTTGCTGTCCGCGGATGGCTATATAACAAGCGCTCGAAGGGCAAAATCATTTTCTACATCATCCGCGACGGTTCGGGATATATTCAGGCGGTTGCCGTCAGTGGCGAAGCGCCCGACAGCGCGTTCGAACTATACGATAAACTCGGTCTGGAAAGTTCCGTGATTGTGAAAGGCATTGTCAGGGATGAACCTCGCGCACCGGGCGGATACGAATTGACGCTCACCGACATCGAACCTGTGCATATCAGCAAGGATTATCCAATCACGAAAAAGGAGCACGGCGTTGCTTTTCTTATGGAACATCGACATTTGTGGCTGCGCTCGAAAAAACAGCGCGCTATTTTGCGCATCAGAAATATTTTGGAAAAAGCGATTGTCGATTTCTTTTATGAGAACGATTTCGTCCGAATAGACACGCCGATATTGACCGCTACCACTGCCGAAGGAACATCGAATTTGTTCGCCACCGATTATTTCGACCTCGGGAAAGCATTTTTAGCGCAGACAGGACAACTTTACCTCGAATCGGCGATTTTCGCTTATGGACTCGTATATAATTTCGGACCGACATTCCGCGCAGAAAAATCCAAGACACGAAGGCATCTGACGGAATTCTGGATGATAGAAGCCGAAGAGGCATTTTTCGACAACGACGACAATATCGCACTGCAGGAGCGCTTTATATCGTATCTTGTGCGCCGTGTGCTCGACGAATGCGCCGACGAATTGAAAATCCTCGAACGAGATATATCCTTGCTCGAAAAAATCGCTCCGCCGTTTCCGAAAATCACTTATGATGAAGCGATAGAATTGCTGCATAAAAAGAATTTCAAAATCGAATGGGGAGACGACATCGGCGGCGACGAGGAAACTGCGATATCTGCCGAGTTCGAAAAACCCGTCTTCGTTATGAACTATCCGCGCAAAATTAAGGCGTTCTATATGAAAGAGCATTCGGAGCGTCCCGAGCTGGTGAAATGTGCGGATTTGCTCGCTCCCGAAGGATATGGCGAAATTATCGGCAGCAGCCAGCGCGAAGATGATTACGATAAACTTTTGCAACAAATCCGCAATTTCGGACTGCCCGAAAACGCTTATAGCTGGTATCTCGATTTGCGAAAATACGGTTCGGTGCCGCACAGCGGTTTCGGAATGGGGTTGGAGCGCACTCTTGCGTGGATTACAGGAATTCCCCATGTCCGCGAAGCGATTCCGTTCCCGAGAATGCTGTATCGAATTTATCCATAGGGAGAAATTGTGCCATTGCTCGTATTAGAAAATGTAGAAAAAAAATACAAGATGGGCGAGCAGTTCGTTCACGCGCTCAACGATGTTTCGCTGTCAATCGAAAAGGGCGAATATCTTTCCATAATGGGACCGTCGGGTTCGGGGAAATCCACATTGATGAATGTTATGGGCTTTTTGGATTTGCCCGACAGCGGAAAATACATCTTCGACGGCAAAGATACCACAGGAATGAGCGAAAACGAACTCGCATACGCACGAAACCACCGCGTAGGATTTGTCTTTCAAACATTCAATCTGCTCCCGCGAATCAGCGCACTCGAAAACGCGGAACTGCCGATGATTTACGGCGGAATATCGCGAAAAAAGCGAATCGAAATCGCAAAAGAAATGCTCGAAAAAGTCAACCTCGGCAATAGAATCGAGCACAAACCGAACGAACTCTCGGGCGGAGAACGCCAGCGCGTCGCTATCGCAAGAGCGCTATCGAACAATCCCGACATAATCCTCGCAGACGAACCCACAGGAAACCTCGACACAAAAACAGGCGACGAAATTATGGCAATATTCGAAAATTTGCACAAATTGGGTAAAACCGTAATCGTCGTAACTCACGACCCCGAAATCGCTGAGCAAACCGATAGAATAATTCACATCCGCGATGGAAAAATTATCGACGATGTGATAGTGAAGAAAAGTTGATAGCGGAGATGAAAAAAACTTTTTGAGGAAAACCCTTTTTAGAAAAAGGGCTTTTCCTCAAACTCCTTTCCTAAAAACTTTCATTTTTTTGGATGTTTTCGAC
>JALTEE010000098.1:0-1109 GCA_027007865.1 bacterium | reverse complement strand
GTTTTCGACTGGTCGAAAACATCCAAAATACTCAAAATTTTCTGGAAGGGGTCTGGGGGAACTTCTTTTAGAAAAGAAGTTCCCCCAGAAAATCTTTATTCGATGACGACTGTCAAAATATCGCTTTTTGCGAGTCCGAAATCGTTCGTGGCGGTAACTTGGAAGCGATATGTTCCCGGGTCGGAATAGCCTTCGTATTCGCAATAGTTGAGCATTCCTTCGTAAAATTCCTCGCCCGAATTTATTTCCGCAATCGTGTATAAATTTGCGCGAGCCGATTCGTCCCAATCGAAGCGCCAGCGACCGCCCGGCAAATTCCTCTTCCGCAAAGCATCGAAGGCAGCAGGCGGACGCAAATCTATATCGAGAACGCCACTCCAAGCCGATTCCTCGTAGGGACTGTGCTCCTTGATTGCGCGGACTTTCGCCTCGACCTTTTCGGCGGGCAAAATCACCTGCGCGCTCGTATTTTCGGTTTCGGCGGCAGTTTTCCAAGTTTCGCCGCCATCGGTCGAGATTTGCACCTCGTATTTCTCCGCCGCATCGACTTTCTTCCACGAAAATTCCTTGTTCGCGACATCGTATTTGAAAGCGCCCGGCGGATAAATTCTGCCGCCAGTTTCCTTGAGCGGTTTCAGTCCGTAGATTTCGAGGATTTCGTCGTGGCGCGCCTGCGGGACATTTGCATAGAGCCATTCCCGACATTTCACCAGAATTTTTTCCAGCCGCGCACGGCTTTCGTTCTGCGTTTGCGTGGTTTCCTGCTGCGTGCCGAATGCGATTGTGCACTGCTCGAACAGCGAATTGCCGAGCGCCACAGCGTTGTCCAATTCTTGCCGAAGTTCGGGCGTGAGTTGCCACGGCTCGCCCTGCGAATGGTCGTCGCCCTTGATGAAGTTCTCGCCGAGCGCGAGGATGTCGCCCTGCGCTGTCGGGAAATCGCCCGGGTCGTAGCCGTAGCCGTTGAGGACATTTTCGGGGTCATCGGCGGTCGCCTTGACGAAATGCACGACTCGCCGCAGAGTCGGGATTAGCACATTTTTGAAGTGGTCGTTTTTCTGCTTCATCAACACTTGTTTTTCGCCTTCGGACAGGTTTTGCGCGACGAA
>JALTEE010000097.1 GCA_027007865.1 bacterium | reverse complement strand
TTTTTTTGATAACTTTATTTGGGTATTTTACAAAATATGAAATAAGTGTATTTATTAGAAAGAAAATACTTGACTTTAAAAAATTTAGTTTTATTTTATTAAAACTTAAACTCGGGAGGATGATATGAGGATTTTTAGTATTGTTCTATTGAGCATTTTTATGCTTACTGTTGTGTTTGCTGTTCCAATCGCTTACCAAGGGAAACTCACGAATATATCGGGTATTGGTGTCAATGATACAGTCGATATTGCACTTTCGATTTACGATGCGCTCACATCTGGAACGCTTATTGATGCGGATACCGTTCACAATGTTCCAGTTTATAGAGGGCTTTTTTCCGCTGTCTTCGACCTCAATATTCCCGTGCCATATTTAATAGGAAATCTCTATTTCGAAATCGCCGTCGATAAAGGCGCTGGATTTGATATTGCCTATCCTAGAGAGCAAATAAATTCTGAATTTCACGCTATGTATTCTGATAATTCGGGAAACGCGTTTTCCGCTGATACCGCACAATATGCGCGTCACGCATATTATGCAGATACTGCTGGAATAGCTATTGCTACCACCATAAATGCCGATAGCGCTAAATATGCTACTTTTGCCGACAGCGCTCGTATTGCTGCCTTCGGAGATTCTGCCAGAATCAGCGCATTTGCAGACAGTGCTGGTGCGGTTACATGGGATAAAATATCAAACTATTTTATGGTTGTAAACGATACCGCTTTCCATCAAATAATAGTGAGCGATACGCTTAAATATTTAACTTTCATTACGGATACTCTGCTTTCATTTTCTAAAATCAATTTAGACGGGCAAAAAGGCTTCTACATAGAGAAATATGGACATCCATCTTTACCGCTCTTCTTTGCGATATATGATTCTGCTACAACAAGAGAAATAATTTATGCCGCAGGAGAAACTTTAGCAATTATTGACCCTGTTCGAACCGCCGATGGTTATGCTCTTTTATTCAATGGCGACACAGCATTAGTGATGGACATTATAAACGATACTGCTGGTATCGGTGTTTTGGTCAATTCGGACACGGTTTTCTATCTCGACTACGATTCATTGATGGTCAATCTATTGGGCACAGACGATATTTGGGGAGCGCTTTCCGATACATTAACCGCTTACTCAGACAGTTTGATGGATGTTATTTCTGCTAATCTCGATACTTTTGCCAATGAAATGCACGATAGTCTCGACACCCTACAGAGCAGACTTTCAGATAGTTTAGATGCACTCAGAAGTGGGCTTTCCGATACACTCAATGCAAGATTTATCGGTGGAACAGGAACGATACCTTCGGGTAGTCCATCTGTTGTTATAAACGAACCGAATGTAACATCGACATCGGTTATTATGATTACGATAGATTGCACGGGTGGAACGAATCCGGGTTTCACTGTGCCACTGGCGATAACAAATATAACAGACGGCGTATCATTCACTGTCGGCACAGCGGATGGCTCGAACGTGCCGGCAAACTTGCTATTTAATTACATAATATTCAAACCGTGAATATGAAAAAATTAAATGCCGATATCACAATGACCTATGCTCAATGAACGAACATAATTCCACATCTTTGCATAGATGGCTGATTATTATTCCATTATTTATTCTGGGACAATACTTTACTTTTGCATTGACTGGGGATATTAGAGTGGAAAAAATTTCTCCTCGGGATTCGCTGATTTATTCCTGCTCACCGTTGCCTGTTCGATTCAGAATTTACTTTGAAGACAGCACACAGAAAATTTTGTGGATAAATGCGCCCATAAATAACACCGGCGATTTTGGATATTCGATTTTGCGCGATACACTGATTGGACGAAATTTCCAAAACGACTATGAAGATATAGGCAGTATAATAATCACAGATTCGCTGTGCAGTTTATACGACATAATAGTTCTCGGCTTCAATTTGTCGCGAGATTTGTCTTTATCCGAACAGACAGCGCTTGAAGATTTTGTCGATTCTGGCGGTGGATTGTTTGTCATCAGCGAATATTCCTCCGACCAAACGAGATATTCTGACATTACCGATGCTTTTGGGATAACATATATCGGCGGAATCGATTTCGCATTCACATTATCGCTTGACCCGCACTCGATTACCGCTGGAGTTTCATACATAAAAGGAAACGGCGTTATGAAAATCGGCAGCAGTTCTCCTGCAAACTGCATCGGGCATTTTTCATATCTATTCACCTCATACTGCGGTCTTGCGGTATCCGAAGTCGGTCGCGGGAGAGTTTGCGCCATCTTCGACGAATTACTCTTTGTAAATAACTATCCGACACCCGCAATTCTTACCGGTATCGACGACCCGAACCATCTTCAGTTCGCGAGAAATCTTTTCGATTGGCTCGACAGAAAAGAACTGCGATATATCGATACCACATCGATACGAGTTTCTGTGAATGGCGTCGAAATAGGCATAAGCGACCCGCGCCTCGAATATTTCGATTCGATATTGGCCTTTACTCCTTCACCGGATTGGGCAGAAATAGAGACAGTTGCCGTTTGTCTCGATTCTGTTTCTGATGGACTCGGGAACGCGCTCGACAGTTCCATTTGCACATATTTCATAATCGATAAATCATCGCCGAGAATTGAAAGTATGGTTCCCTGGGATGGCAGCACGATTTCAGATACATTGTTTCCAATAGTTGCTCAGGTAAGCGAAGATTTTTTCGATACGAGTGCACTGTCCATAACGGTGAACGGCAGATATTTCACCCCCGATTCTGTCGGATGCAGTTACGACGGCAGCTGGCTTATAATGGACCCTGTTGCATTTGGAGGACACTGGGACAGCGGAGATGTCGATGTCTGTATTCACGCCGAAGACATCTGTCCCGATTCCTGCGGTGCAGATGTTGCCGATACCTGCTGGACATTCACGGTGGATTTTTGCTCACCCGCTGTGGTTTGGATAGAATGCCCGATTCTTAATTCCTTTATATCATGCGATACGATAAATGTCCTATTCGGAATTATGGATACTTCGGGAGCGGAAATTGACACGGAACGAATTTATTGCACATTATTCGATTTTCATCCAGATGGAAATATTGACACAATAATCGTAACTTACGAGGATTCACTTTTTTCATTTATTCACATCGACGATTCTCTTATGGTCGATTTTCAATATAGTGTATCCGATGGCGACAGTATTGTTTTTCAAATAGATAGTTTATATAATATTTCTAACTGTATTACCT
>JALTEE010000096.1 GCA_027007865.1 bacterium | reverse complement strand
ATATTGCGCGTAGAAGATCTCTGGGTCGAAGTCGGCGGAATGATAGTCATCAAAGGTGTTTCCTTCACGATTAACTGCGGGGAAACACATATATTATTCGGTCCCAACGGTTCGGGGAAAAGCACGCTTCTGCGAACGATTATGGGCTTTCCTGCATATAAAATCATCCGAGGGAACATCTATTTCAAAGGTCAACGGATAAACGATTTATCTCTCGAAGAACACGCCAAGATGGGCATCGGTATTTCATTTCAGGAAGCGCCGCCCGTAACGGGTGTAAAATTGTCTCATTTATTGCAGACACTAAAGCGAAATGGGAAAGACATCGAGCAATTGGCGGCGCAGTTAAAAATGGAAAAGCATCTCGACAGAGATGTTAATGTCGGTTTTTCAGGCGGCGAAAAGAAGCGCTCCGAAATATTGCAATTGATTGTTCAAAATCCTGACATCGTTCTACTCGACGAACCCGAATCGGGCGTGGATATCGAAAACATCGAACTGCTCGGGAAATACATCGACGAACTGCTCGATAAAGATATTCCGCACAATGAAATAATCGAATACGGTCGCAGAAAATGCGGATTGATAATAACTCACACGGGACACATTTTGAACTATGTTCCTGCCGATAAAGCGTATGTTATGGTTTTAGGAAAACTTATATGCGCTGGAAATCCCGCCGAAGTGTTACAACAAATTAAAGAAAATGGATTTGGCAAATGCAATGAATGTTTCAGGCGAGAAATCACCAGCGAACCAAATATCGCCTAATTTTTGGACTCTTTACTTATCACAAATAGAAAAGATTTCATTGGCAAAAGCTTTTGCTATCAATTATATTTCAATTCGCTCAGAAAAATCGATACAAAAACAATCAAACGCCTAATAATATATTGCAAAAAATTAACACAAATAAGCACAATCCAATGACCGCAGTGCTGCCACCCATTATACTACATTGAAAACTTTTTACCTGGATACCAGATGCGTAAAGCAAACACTTCAAAACAGATAGGTTGTTGCTCTCGTTTCAAGTGGTTCGTAATTCCGGCAATTATAATCTATTTTTACATAGTGTTCACTTTTTTATTCTTGTAGAATTTCACAAGATTTTCATAAATTTTATACGGGACTTTGTAAATTCCGAGCAGCGGTTCGCCTCGCGTCATTCCGTGACAATCGGAACCACCTGTTATTGCGAGATTGTGCTCTTTCGCAATAGCGATGAGTTTCTCTATCTGATGCGGTTTGTGCGAGGGATAATATACTTCCACCCCATCAATTCCGAGCGCTATAACTTTGTCGAGTTGTTCCATGCATCCTTCGGTAACGCCGCAATGTGCAACGACAGCGATTCCGCCGGCACCGTGAATTATATCGATTGCTTCTTTTGGCTCAGGCGACCAGCGCGGAACATATCCCGGCTTGCCATAGGACAGATATAAATCGAATGCTCGCTGCAATGTAGGCACATAGCCCATTTTTACCATCGCATTCGCGATATGCGGTCTGCCTATCGAAGACGAATTTTTCGCCATTTCAAAAACGAGTTCGGGAGATACAGGTTTTCCGATGGCGGCAAGTTTGTCGCAGGTTCGAGTAATCCTTTCTTCGCGTGCTTGTTTCATTTTTTTAGATAATTCAGCGAGATAGGAAGAATTATGGTCGATGAAATATCCGAGAATGTGCATTCTGCCGTGGCACCATTTCGTAGAAATTTCTATGCCGGGAACAAAATCGATTCCCGTATTCTGAATGCTTTCGAGCGCTTCGGGAATTCCAGATACGGTATCATGGTCTGTTATGGCTATTGCGGCGAGTTCATATTTAACCGCTCTTTTCACAATTTCGGCAGGTGTCCAACTGCCATCGGAATTGGTGGAATGAATGTGTAAATCGATATATCGTTTCATTTTATTTTTATTTCCATTTCCCAAAATTGTGTTATTGTCGAGCGGGACGCTCGACTTATCAAGTTAAATTAAATAACGCTCGACCCATTAAATTAAACAAAATGATGCTTAAATTACTCATCTTCCGAAAAAAACTCATCGGAATTATTCACCGTATATTGTATCTTCGACAATTTCCAAAGTTTCATCTGTGAGTCCTTCAGCATCGTCTATAATATCTTCGGCACGGTTCGCTATTCTATCGACGAATTCCTGGTCTTCGACAGAATTTATATTCACAACCACATTCATCCAACCTGCGCTCATAGCGGATTCCGCCATAATTCCCGCAACGCCTGCATCGGAAATTACATTCTTATTTCCGATTTGCGCTATTCTATGTGCGAGTTTAATCGCTTCGCCAGCGTGCTCCATAGTTCTAAGCGGAACAAATGTTGCTTTTTGGAGTGCGTGCTGGAGCGCTTCCTCGCGAAGCACTTTTCCCTCGTCGGTATTTTTCGACATTTTCATTGCGCCCATAACATCGTTGAACGCTTCGGCATCCTGCTCGACGAGTTCTTTAAAATTATGTCGCAGCTCTTCGCTTTTATGCAAAATTTCTTCGACCTCATTCTGAACATTCGCGTATTTTTTCTTCCCGATTGTGAGGTTGCACACCATCGAAATCATTGAGCAGGCGAGCGCGCCAGAAAGCGCAGCGACAGCGCCTCCACCAGGCGCCGGCTCGCTCGAAGCGAGAACATCCAGAAAATCGTCTAATCTATGCTCGAACAACATCTGTCCCCCTTGAAAATATGAATTGTTTAATCAAACTAAATTGGCGAGTTCCGCAAGAACTTTTTTCGTAAAATAGCGAGGAATTTCTATTCATCGCTACTGAAAGGCATAAACATTTTTTTTACAAGCCATCCGCCGAATGCGAGACAAATCAGCATAGAAAAAACAGCAGACACTCTCACGAAAAATGCGATTGTTCCATCCCAGTTGAGCATTCCCATTTTGCCGAGCAGATAGTTCCAATCGTGGAGAGGTTCTGCACCGAACGGCGACACGAGTGGCAGAGCCATCGCCCGCGCATCTGCGATATATGTCGCAACATAGAAAAGATTTGTCGAAAGCCAGCCGAATGAAATTGCGATTGCAAAAAAATCGTTCTGGTTATAAAACATCCCGATTGCGAGGATAGGAATTAAGCACTGCATAACAGAGCCGCCAGCAATATATAGAAATTGCCCCATCCAAATAAATGCGAAATGCCCGCACTCGTGAATGCCGAGATTTAGACCGAAGAAAATGCTGTTATAATAATTATCGAAGATGTGCCGCATACC
>JALTEE010000095.1 GCA_027007865.1 bacterium | reverse complement strand
ATTTAATATTGGTTAAAGACGGGGGGGGGGGCGAGCGCCGCCATTAACCTCCGAGTGCTGTCAACAGCGGGTTATTAGCCCGTTGCACAAGTGAAAGATAGTTCATAAACTCGGAGGTTTAAAATGAAACTCGCATATTTTATTGCAATTATTTGTTTTTTCAGTTTTTTGTTCGCCACAAACGATGGAATTGTAAAATATAATGGCGTTATTTTCAATCCGGACAATAGACAGCCAATCGAGGGGAAACATAACCTTTCCGTTAAGATTTACAATTCCCGTGATAGCAAGCGAGCTGTTTGGGAGGAAAATTTTAACGATGTAAAATTCGAAGATGGGCGCTTCAACATCGAGTTGGGCAAAGATATTCCTTTTTTGCCCGTGGTGGACTTTTCCGATGGTTATTATCTCGAAATGAACATCGATGATAGCAGCATAAAAGTTAGATATAAAATTGGCACAGGTTCGGACGGGATATCTCTCGAATCCGATAATGGATTGTCTAAAATATTTATTCTCGGCACCAGTGGACATAACAAAATCGAGATAACGCAGGAAAAACCGTTCTTTTACTTATCTGGCGGGAATGGCATCGATGTGGATTTTGACAGCGACAGCAATATCATCGAAATTTCTGCATCCGGGAATGACAAAGGGGGCATAGATGCTGTAACCGACGATACATCGGGCTGTGTTCAGTGGATAAAGCATTCCCAGGTTTTATACACAGCAAAAGATGCCAACTGCACCGAAGCGATGCAGGGCATAGCGAAAGGCGATGCTAAAGATATTTTATATGGAACGAAAGATTCCACTCAAATAAATATCGGTGTTGCCTGCACGACAGGAACGAGCGGACAAAATTACGCATACTGCACCGTTGGCGGCGGAGCTGGGAATGTTGCAGCATACGATTATTCTACTGTGAGTGGCGGCGAAAAAAACAAGGTTCGAGGAGTTTCTTCCTTTATCGGCGCAGGAAAATTGAACAGAATCGAAGATGCGGATTACAGTGCAATTATCGGTGGAAGCACAAATAGAATATTCGATGGTGGAGATTCCTGCACATCATCAGCAGCAGACCTATCTTCCATACTGGCTGGAATCGACGATGACAGTCTTGCTGAAATTATCCGCGCCCAATTCGAAGAGATGGAAGATTCGAAGGGTTATAATTACAGCATCATCGGTGCGGGTGCGGGAAACAAAATTTGCAGCGACTACAATATAATAGGTACCGGAAGCAACAATTATGTGAATGGTACAAAAAATTTTATCGGTTCCGGTGAAAACAATCAAATAACCAACTGGTATTCATTTATCGGGTCTGGTTCCGGAAACAAAGCAACTGGATATTCCTCCGCAATATCGGGTGGTTTTTCAAACGAAGCAAATGGAGTAGCATCATTCGTAGGCGGAGGATACTACAATAAAGTTCAATCTTATTATACTACCATAGGTGGCGGGACTTCGAACATAGTAAATTCATATTATGGTGCGCTTGTCGGTGGTCGAGGAAACACGGCAGGTGATGCCTCGGGAGATTACGCTGTTTTTATCGGCGGTGGAATAAGCAACAGTGCTTTAGCTTCAAATTCGACTATATCCGGAGGGGGAAAAAATTATATCAACGGAATTTACGGCACAATCGGCGGCGGTGAAGCAAACGCAGACAGTTCAGCATACGGATTTGTAGGTGGAGGAATGAGTAATGTCATTTACAGCAACGCAGATAAATCAACTATTGCAGGGGGCGAAAAAAACCAGGTTTTTGAAGATTATAGCTCCATTGGAGGTGGGCTTAAAAACGCTACCTATTCCATATATAGCGGTGTTTTTGCTGGCTATTTAAATACCGCAGGCGACGATGCTTCCGACACCGCTGTGGTCATCGCGGGTGGATACGACAACACCATCACCGAAAAATACTCCGCCATCGGCGGGGGATTGGAAAACGCCGACAGCGCCGCTTATGGCTTCATCGGCGGTGGGAAAGATAATTTCATACGACCTAATGCTGATTACTCTTCAATTTGTGGGGGATATGATAACATAATTGGACAAAGCTATTCTATAATTGGCGGCGGAATGTCAAATAGAGCTGGCGGTTATACAGCAGCAGTTTTCGGTGGAATGAACAATAATGCCAGTGGTGATAGTAGTTTCATAGGTGGCGGAAATAATAATAATGCAAGTGGGATAAATAGCACAATTGGAGGCGGAATAAATAACACCGCAAGTGGTAACTATTCAACAATTGGTGGTGGTGGACATGCTACAGCAGGATTGGGAAATGTCGCTAGCGGTCTTTATTCTACTATAGGAGGCGGATACGCTAATACAGCAACCGCAAGAGATGTTACCGTTGGCGGCGGCGATTACAATGATGTAACCCAATACGGTTCTACTGTTGCTGGCGGTCATGACAATGATGTTGACGCTAGATATTCAACTTGTTCTGGCGGATGGGAGAATCTTATATTGGGAGGTGAAGATGATAGCTGCAATGTAATTGCCGGCGGGTTTTCAAACACAATTGATTCCGCATCATACTCTGCCATAGCAGGCGGAAACAATAATACAGTATCCGGCGATTATTCTTTCGCTTTCGGAAACGGTGTGAATGTGAGCAATAACTATGAAGCCGCATTTTATAGCACTTCAAATCCCGGTGTGGTGAAAATTACCGATGTGCTATACCTGGTGCCGAGACCTAATCCGCCATCGTCACCTCAAGTTGGAATGATCTACTACGATTCTACCGACAACAAGTTAAAGGTGTGCACAAGTACAGCGCCAGTTACCTGGGAAAACCTTAACTGATATTTCATTACCTTGAAATGGTTAAATATATTGTCATTCTATTTTTTCTTGTTATATATGGACAAAATGTATTTCCCATTGATATACTATACGATGACATAAGGGATGAGCATGACCCATACCATTACTGGCAATGCATTATGGACACACTTGCTACTTATGGAATATCGGTTCATTACACTTCTGTTGAAGGGTGGGGAAATATAATGAATATGGATGTGGTATGGCTCCAATCTCCAATACCTGGTGATTACTATTCTCCAACCGAAAAAGCGATTTTGCAATCTTACTGCAGATATGGAGGTAAAATCTTTATGGCTCCTATAAGAAATGAATGCATTGACACTACTTCTTATGTAATAGACGACCTGCTATCGGATTATGGATGGGAAACTTCTATAAAACTTATATATGGCACTTATGAAAGTAGAGGAGTATTCTGCAGCCTTTTTGTTGAATTGCCACCGATTACAAACGGCGTTCATGGAATTGTGCTATATGCACCACAATTACTATCCTGTGGCGAAAATTGTTATCCACTTGTTTTTGCTGACAACTCTCCAAATGAAATAGTAGGAGCCATATCATTTCCATTTCTCGAGGAGGGTAATTGCAGTTCTTTTGTATTTGTTCTCGCGGGAAATCATACTTTTGAAGATGGTTCTACTTCTCTACCAGGTTTCGGTGATACATGGATTTTTGCAAGAAATATATTCCTCACACTTACTGGTGTTCCTGGCTATGAATTCGACCCCTGTGCATTCGCAGAGACTACTTTTACAATAGAACCAGAAGAATACACCTGCTCCCGCGCTCCCAACCCCTTCACCCCCAACGGCGACGGGAAAAACGATTTTTCCCAGTTCACATTCGATGGAATCGGCGAGAAGGAAGCGACGATTAGAATATTCGATATGCACTCGCATCAGGTCAGAACGATAAAAGTTCCCGCTGGCGCAGCGGCGAAAAGCGCAGCGCGATGGGACGGGCGCGATAATAGCGGAAATTCCTTGACAGAAGGATTGTATCTATATACGATAGAGTGCGAGGGAGAAATTGTGTGCGATGGGAGCGTGGTGATTGCGAGGTGAAAAACCGGAGGGAATGATGAGATATACGATGGTTGTTATGTGTATCGCTTTTGCGCTTATATTTGCATAACCCGAAATGAGAGCACAGATTGCAAATACAGGTGGTCGCAAAAACAAAGTCGATGGCGACTTTTCCTATGCTTTCGGAAATAATGTGGTTGTCCCACACAATTATACCGCCGCATTCTTCAGCGAAGACCACCCCGGAAAGCTCGGAATAAACAACCCAACGCCAAACTCCACATTGCAGTTCGATGGCTCTATGGCTACTAAATTTTTGAGAAGATCAACCGACATTGACCTAAGTGCTGGAACCATCGGAGAAGAAAATTTTACAATTCTTGCTGATGCTCCAATTACTGTGACATTGCCAAATGCAACCACTTGTGAAGGACGAATATATGCTATTAGAAATATATCGACAGGTTCGGTAACTGTCACAGTTGCAGATGACGGATATATTGAATCTATATCAAGTATGACCATTCCTGACAGCCATGGGATAATTGTGCAATCCGAGGGAACTGCAAATTATTGGTGGGTAATAGCGACAGTCACATGGTAGATGCTGTGTTGGAGAATTATGATGAAAAAATATATTCTTATTGTAATATTGGTGAATTTACTTTTTTTCAACGCATTCGCACATTCACAAAAACTTTTGTGGGACGACACTAATAGTTGCAATTTGGATTGGTGTTGGTCATATTTTCTTGACACGCTTGTCGCCCATGGAGCCGAGACTCATTTTGTTTCAGATGAAGGTTGGGATAATCTTATGAATATGGATATGCTTTGGATTTCCTGCGGTCCTCATTTGTATGATTACGAGACAAAATCTCTGATAATTGAATTTGCCAAAAAGGGCAATGTAGTTTACTGGACACCTTCCGATATGTTTTTCCCCTCTGCTAATGACCTACTTTCGGACCCGCGTTGGCATACGACGCTTGAAATAGGTGATTCTTGCAGATACGAACTTTGGACATGTATTGATTCGTTTCAAATAATACCTTTTCCCCCTTTCACCAATGGTGTTAATCCTTTTATATTGAGAACACCTCCAGCAATATCCTGTGGTGAGAATGCATATCCTTTCTATGTTATAAAAGGCGGGAATACCATCTATCCTGTTGCAGCAATATCATATCCTTTTCGCCAGGAAGGGAATTGTAGCACATTTGTAATTCTCGCCACATCCACAGGCTGGTGGGAATTGCTAAATATTACATATCCTGACGAGTATCATTTTGCTTCTAATATGTTGTTTGTTGCTGCAGGAATGCCTGGCTACGAGCTCGAGCCCGGCGCCATTCCCGGCGGAGGAAACGCGTGCGAACTGGCACAGCAAGAATACACCTGCTCCCGCGTTCCCAATCCCTTCACCCCAAACGGCGACGGGAAGAACGATTTTTCCCAGTTCACATTCGAAAGAATTGGCGAAAAAGAAGCGACAATTAGAATATTCGATATGCACTCGCATCAGGTCAGAACGATAAAAGTTCCCACAGGCACAGCAGCAAAAAGCGCAGCGCGATGGGACGGACGCGATGATAGCGGAAATTCCTTGACAGAAGGATTGTATCTATATACAATAGAGTGCGAGGAAGAAATTGTGTGCGATGGAACGGTGGTGATTGCAAGATAACCCGAGCGACCACCAGGAGCGACATCTGTGAGCGCCGAAGGCTGGTGGTCAAGCGGAACGCTTGTGCGATGGAACGGTGGCGAAAAGCCCCTCACCTATCCTGTTTGGGTAAGACACCTTCTTCCTAAGAGAGAGGAAATTTGAACATAATATCCAATACACAAATTGCACAGATTGAAAAATGTCTATTGACTATGTGCGGTCTGTTAGGCATACTTATGACAAAGAATTTTCATCGAATAATCGAGGGGGAACAAATTCAAATTGCAATTTAAACACGGTGAGGATTATGATGATTGTATAGGCAGTAGTGTTGATAATAATTGCACTCTCGGTTTTATCAGGAAAGTTTTCAAAGAACACGGAGGGAAAATTTTCCCTCGAACATACTCTCAGTATTCTTCTGGTTGCTCTTGGGATATTATATTGGCAATATATGAGAGAAGTAGATGCGGGCAAAACGATGAATAGACAAGTCAATACAAAAGATACCGACGCGGATAAATCTGCTATTCTGGGCGATTCTCAAGAATATTTCGCTATTCGGAGGGATAAAATTGTCCTGTTTTTAATATTCTGTGGATTCATATTACTGATGCTATTGCCCCAACTATATCTTTGGTCTCATATTACCGATGATGCCTACATAAGTTTCAGGTATGCCGATAGATTAGCAAATGGTCACGGCTTGACATTTAACGATAATGAATATGTAGAGGGCTTTTCCAATCCATTATGGGTATTGTTATTAGCAATAACATTCAAAATAACACATTTACAACTGCCAGATTTAGCACGGATATTCGGACTACTATTTTCAATTCTGACACTCGCAGGAATTTTATGGATTTGCGCAGAATGGCGGGATATGAAACAGCGAATTATAGTTTTCGCCTCTTCTGCGGCAATTTTGATTGTCAACCCTGGATTTCATATCTATGCCACGGCTGGGCTTGAAGGTCCCCTTTTTACTTTATTATTAGTTTTTGGAATAAAAGCAACGATAAAAAATAGTAATTACTGGCATATACTTGCTGCTATATCATTTGGATTTATAGGAATAACGCGACCCGAAGGTTCGTTATACGCAATAATATGGTATCTTACAACTATCAAACGGGGGAAAAACAGCAGAATATCGCTAAAATATGAATTTCTAGGGTTATTCATAATGCTGCTACCAATTGTGGCGTACGAAATATTCAGGCTATATTACTATAAAGCATTGCTTCCAAACACTGCGATTGCAAAGCCATCGGGACACTTTGGCGGATTCTATGGTATGAGATATATTATTCCATGGACAGTAGCCATTGGAGGACCGTTTCTTATAGCGCTGATAACAATTTCTCGCGTCGAATTTGATGACAAATTCAAACTTCTAATAAAAGCTTGCTCGGGTCCTATTCTGGCAAGCCTGATATTTATCATATATGCTCAAAACGATTGGATGTTTTTCGGAAGATTCATCGTTCCTGTTTATCCACTGGTGGCGATGCTTTTGAGTGGATGGCTATATTTCTTTGTATCAAATTTGAAAGAAACAGGAAAACTGCGATTTGGGCGCACAGCAATTGTCATCATATTGGCTGGCATTTTACTTTCATCACCTATTGCGTGGAAATCGCAACTGGGCAAATACATTCGAAATGAAGAAGTAGCTATGATAATGCACGGGCACGACCAAGTTGTAGTTGGAAAATGGCTTGCAAAAAATATCACTGCTGGTTCATCTGTCGCAACAATCAGAATAGGCGCAATAAGTTTCTTTGCCCCAAAACTAAAAATCTGGGATTTGGATGGATTGACCAACAGTGAACAAGCCAAATTTTTGAAAAATAATCGCCCTGCCTTAATAACAGAATCCCCGGTTATACATCGTATGCCCGATGTCATTGCCGCTGTTGCAGTTCCTGCTGGATGGAGTTATCGAAAAAAAACGGATATGGTTCAGTTCTTGAACGAAAATTACGATTCCGTCACTTCATTCAAACAGGGAAAATTCGGTACCATAGATATCTGGCGCAAGAAAAATAGACTTTGATGCTATTGAAAAAGTTCTGACACATCCGGATAAATCAGATGTTGCAATAATGTAATGTTTTGAAAAACACATTGATATGAAAACTATACACGGTCAGAATAATAAGCGTGCTATCGGTAGCAACAGCAAAACAGAGGGCGAGATTGTGTGCGACACGATTGCGAGGTGATGCTGACGAAAGGATAGGCGGAATACTTGCAAAACCCCCTGATGCCGAAGCGTTGACATCTGTCCCCCTAATAAGGAGGACAAACGAGCGAAGCGAGTAGGAGGTTTATATCTTAAAAAACAATACAATTTTCAAGTCGTTTAGACAGATAGAATTCCAGCGGACAGAATGGGAGCAACTTCGAGGCACGCCGAAGGGTGTCAAGCCGAAGGCTTGCAGTAGAAATTTTCCGCCTCTTTCGTTTTATGATTCCACCATTCTATTCTATCGCGATACCATAAAATTGTCTTTTCAAATTGCTCGTGAAAATGCGCTTTCGGTTTCCAGCCGAGTTTTTCGATTTCGCTCCAATCTACGCAATATCTTCTATCGTGCCCGAGTCGGTCTTCTACATTTGTTAGCAATTTTTGCGGCTTTTCGAGTATATCGAGCAATATTTTTGCCACTTCGATATTTTCGTGCAGTTCGGATGCTCCGATATTGTATATTTCGCCGATTTCGCCTTTTCGCAGTAGCAGCAAAAGCGCACGGCAGTTGTCTTCTACGAAGAGCCAATCGCGGACATATCTGCCATCGCCGTAGAGAGGGAGTTCTTTATTCTGCATCGCCAGTGCGACGAATCGCGGGATAAGTTTTTCGGGATATTGATATGCGCCATAATTATTTGCGCTGCGAGCGATTATCACGGGCACACCGAACGATACGAGATATGCGTTGCATAGCATATCCGCCGCCGCTTTCGATGCGGAATACGGGCTGGACGGCTTTAGGCGAGCGGTTTCGTCCGTCGCTCCCGATAGAACAGGTCCATATACTTCATCGGTCGAAATTTGCAGGAATTTTTTCGGCTTTGTATCTCGTGCGATTTCGAGAAGATTTCGCACGCCTTCTATGTTTGTGCGGATAAACTGCGAGGCATCTGTTAGCGAGCGGTCAACATGCGATTCTGCGGCGAAATTTATGACCCAATCTATATTTTGCATTGCTCTGCCCGCATCGTCGGGGTCGGCAATATCGCCGCGAATAAACTCGATTTTCGGATTGTCCAAAATATTTTCGAGATTATCGAGGCTGCCTGCATAAGTGAGTTTGTCGAGGATTTTTATGTGTTCGATGTCGCTTTCGCCGACGAGCATCCGCGCAAAATTCGAGCCGATAAATCCCGCTCCGCCTGTAATCAAAACATTGTAACCCATTTAATACTCCCACGAAGATTTTGTTTTAGAAATAGATGATTTATTATATTCGATGAATTTAACATCTATTTCGCCCACAACGGCATCGTGCCTATGTGAATTCCCAGAGCGGGAATTCCGATGAAATACATCACAGCCAATACTACGATTACGCCTAAAATGTTCAATATAATTCCCGCCTTCATCATCTCTTTGATTTTGAGTTGCCCCGAGCCGAATACGATAGCGTTCGGCGGAGTCGCCACTGGCAGCATAAATGCGCAGGAATCGGAAAGCGTTGCGGGAATCATCAACAATCGTGGGTCTGTGCCCATTCCGACCGCTGCAGAAGCCAGTATTGGCAGCATCAATGTCGCTGTTGCTGTGTTCGATGTGAATTCCGTTAGAAATGTCATCGTTGTGGAAATTGCAATAATCAACACCGGTATCGAGAGATTTCCCAATCCTGCCAATCCATTGCCAATCCACTGTGACAGTCCCGATGCGCCGAATGCGGATGCGAGCGAGAAACCACCGCCAAAAAGAAGCACGATACCCCACGGGATTTGCACTGCGGTTCGCCATTCGAGAACTCTGCCGCCATCCCGCGCAGGAATTATAAAAAGTAGCATAGCGCCGAACATAGCAACCGTCGAATCGTGAACATATTTGGATATGCCGAGGAGCCCGCTCCAGCCGGGTATCGAGACGAAACCGAGATTTAATCCTTTTCTAAAAATCCATCCGACAACGACGAGTGCAAAAACAAACAGAACAATTTTTTCCTCACGGGACATTGGTCCGAGCGATGCTCTTTCGCTGCGCAGAAATTCTTTGTCGAGATGCTTTTTCCCGCCGAGTTTAAATATTACAGATGTTAGAACCCACAGGACTATCGGAATCATCAGTATTGTCACGGGCAATCCGATAGGTAGCCATGATGCGAATGTGAGTGTCGGCGCATTTGGAAAGATGTTTCGCATCTGTCCTGCGAGAACGATGTTCGGCGGCGTTCCTACGAGTGTTGCGATTCCACCGACAGATGCGCCATAAGCGATTCCGAGAAATAACGATTTCGCAAATGAAGTTCCTTTTTCGCCGAGTTTATCGACAACAGCGAGCGCGATAGGAAGCATTATCATTGTCGATGCGGTATTTGAAATCCACATCGACAAAAATGCAGTTGCGAGAATGAAGCCGAGCACGATTCTGCGCTGCGCAGTTCCGACTGCGAGCAATATGTTGAGCGCAATTCTACGATGCAAATTGTGCCGTTCCATCGCTCTCGCAATGAAAAAACCACCGAGGAAAAGGAATACATTATGGTCTCCGTAAGGAACGGATGCCTGCTTCGATGTCAATACGCCGAAGGCGGGAAAAATCACAAGCGGCAATAGTGCAGTAGCAGGAATCGGAACTGCCTCACTCATCCACCAAATCGCCATCAAAACCGCAGTGGCGAGGACAACTCGACCTGAAAAAGCAAGCCCCGAAAATGGAATGAATAACAGGACAAAAAATGCGATTAGCCCGCCTATTATCCATCCCGTTTTACCATAGATTTCTACCGAGCGTTCTTGTTTCATATGGATTCCCCAATGTTAAAT
>JALTEE010000094.1 GCA_027007865.1 bacterium | reverse complement strand
AAAATACGAAATGGGAAAAATTTCAGGAACGGTGGAAGTTAAGACAAAGCAATACAAAGGTTCGAAGAGTTGGAAGATGTCGCAGTTGCACGATTTGCCGCTCGAACTCGCAAAATATATCGCAACAACGCCGAAAATTCCCGCTCACAACGAAGTGGTGAAAAAATTGGCGGAAAATTTTTCGGGCAAAACGATATGGGATTATGCAGAGTCTGCAAATCGCTGGCTCGCCGATAGAATTCGTCAGACGCCCGACCAGCACGATGCGCTCATTGCCGCGGCAAATCACAAAGGCGACCCGCTCGCCCGTGCGAGACTGTTTTCCGCAATTATGCGCACCGAAGGCATTCCTGCCCGCGTCGTCGGCGGACTATATTATTTCGGACAAAACTGGGTTATGCACTACTGGGCGGAAGTTTGGGTTAGCCCGTCAGTCGGATGGCGACCTATCGACCCATCGACAGGCGAAGATAGAAACTTTTCCGCTATTCACATAACATTGTTCGACAATAACGCAAGTGTCGGTGGCGGAGAAATTGATATAGTGAAAGTGAAGCGGTAATCTCTTGCCAGAAACGAAATCTCCATTTGCTCCAATAAAATCAACGGGGGAAAGACTTTAACAAAATATCGCATAAATCATATTTTTAATATAACCACTCACGGAAGGTTTCATCTCGCCGGAGCTGGAAAACACATATTTCTTCCAGCTATGTCTTGACTTTCAATATCTAACCCATATTATTATAAGCAGAAGGAATTTTTAGAGAAAATAAATAAATTTACGGGAGATTATTTATGGAAATTGTGCTGAATGACAGCAAAATGCGCGAGGTTCTCGAGGAAGCTCTGATTGATATTTTAACTCGAAAACCAGAGCTGTTTCGCCAAATTTTTATGGATGCTATCGAGGATATGGGGCTTGCCTCGGCAATTAAAGAAGGACGGGAAAACGACTTTGTGCAGGAAAGTGAAATAATGGCAATATTAAGCGCATAGCTATGGAAATCCTTTTTGAAAAAGTATTCGAGCGCGATATAAAAAAGGTGCAGAATCCGAACATCCTGCAGAAAATTAAGGAAATAATATTGCAGGTTAAGCAAGCTGATAAAATCTCCGAAATAAGAAATTTGCTCAAAATTAGAGGACACGAGAATTTCTATCGATTAAGAATAGGAAATTACCGCATAGGTCTCGAGATAACATCCGGAAAAGTCGTATTTGTTAGATTTCTTAACAGAAAAGAGATATATCGTTATTTCCCGTCGTGAACAAAGGGTAGATACCACTTCTCTCTGCGCTTCTGTCCGATATAATATTTGCCCGATATTTCCTCTTCGAGAATGTAGAGCCAATAAGTCATTTTTTAACGCTAAATTACAGATTCGCCTCCGCTATATATCGGAGTGCTCTCGTTCTGAATTACTTATGATGTTCGCATAGGGTTAAAAAGCGGGGTCGACCAGATTTGAACTGGCGATCTTCGGCTTGACAGGCCGACGTGTTTACCAGGCTACACCACGACCCCATATATCGCAAAAAATATCGAAATTCAAAAAACTCTATTCCATTTTTCCGCCAGACTCTTTGATGCGCTCCTGAAGGTCTCCGCCTTTGCCAATACCGACAATAATCGAAAGCGGTATCAGAAACGAAAACCCGATGACAAGAAGCAACGGTGCAAGTATCATAAAACGAAATTCTAACAGCACAAAACCGACGATAATCGATAAAATGCCGAGTGTGAACAAGACATAGTTAGCGGTTCCCAACGACAAATGCTTTTCCGAATGCCACTTTGGATGCCGTTTCGATGGCATATCCCGTTTTTGCGGCGTTTCTTGTTTTCCCCTTTTCTTTATTTCTCGTTTTGCCATTTTTTGCTCCTTGTAATGCGCCAAAGTTAAATGTGTAGATAAGATTGCGCAAGGATTTTTTTATTTTTTCCAGAACATTCGAGCATAATTTTTTAATCGATATGTTCCGCAACGGCATTTGCCATATCGATTGTGGAAGCATTTCCGCCCATATCGTAAGTTCGCACTTTTTCTTCGGCAATTACCGCAGCGACGGCATTTAAAATTGCTTCTGCTTTTTCGGTTTCACCGATGTATTCGAGCATCAGGCGTGCTGCGAGTATCGTCGCTGTCGGATTAACTTTGTATTGTCCTGCATATTTCGGAGCACTCCCGTGTGTAGGCTCGAATAATCCATAATTATCGCCGATGTTCCCGCTCGATGCGAAACCCAATCCGCCGACGAGTTGCGCTGCGAGGTCGGAAATTATATCGCCGAACATATTGCTCGAAACCAAAACATCGTAGTCGAACGGATTTTTCACGAGCCACATCGCCATAGCATCGACATTCGTTTCCCACAATTCCACAGGAGCATATTCCCCCGCAATCTTTCGTGCAGTTTCCACCATCATTCCCGATGTTTCGCGAATAACATTCGGTTTCTCGACAACAGTTACCGATTTCCGATTTCGTTTCTTTGCATAATCGAAAGCGGCGCGAAGAATTCGTTCGCATCCCTGCTTTGAAAAGATGCGGCAGGAAATAGCGAGTTCATCGCTCGGAATATCTTTGTATTTCGCCATATTTTTGGAATTGCTATCCAATGCTGTTCTCACTTCGCTCGGCACGGGGCGAAATTCCACGCCGGAATAAAGCCCTTCCGTATTTTCGCGAAAAATCACGAGGTCGATGTCTTCGCGATAGTTTAAGGGATTTCCGGGAAATGCCTTGCACGGGCGCAAATTCACATACAAATCGAACATCTGTCGCAAACGCACAATGGGGGAGCGATAGATGAGACCTTTACCCTTTAATTCAGGTATCAATTCATCGACTGCTTCTTTTTTTGGTTTCGATGTAATCGCTCCGAACAGGCAGGCATCGGTATTTTTGAGCAATTCGATTGTGCGTTCGGGCAGCGGGTCGCCTTCTGTGCGCCAAAATTCCCAGCCGATGTCGCCGTAAATATATTCCGCATCGAGACCAACCTTGTCGAGAACAACCATTGCAGCCTCAATAACATCAACTCCGACGCCATCACCGGGAAGAACAGCAATGCGATACTTCGCCATAAAACCTCCTCAAAATTTAATATGATAGACCGATTTCACATCAAGGGCATTATCGAACAAATTGCTCCAAGCGCGACGAGCATAAAAAATGCTCTTACAATAAATTTTCTCATCGTTCATTTTTCTTTTCAACTCACGACCAAAGTCGTGGTTTGCATTATAT
>JALTEE010000093.1 GCA_027007865.1 bacterium | reverse complement strand
TAATTTAAGCGACAGCAAGGAGCAGAATTAGCGAACCCCGAAGGGCGAATGGTCAAGCCGAAGGCTTGCTGGATTCCCGCTTTCGCGGGAATGACATACCACTCTGTTTATCATTCCCAACAAACCAGTTTTGTCATTCCCAACTGGATTGGGAATCCAGTATTTTTACAAGAATTATATTAAAATTGTAATACTCACAATAATTCGAGCGACCACCAGGAGCGATTACGACGAGCCGCGAAGCGTTGAAGGTCAAGCCGAAGGCTTGTGGATTCCCGCTTGCGCGGGAATGACAGATAAATCCCGCTACGGCGGGATTGCAACAATTTAAGCGGACAGAATGGGAGCGACCTCGATGCACGGCGAAGCGTGATGGTCAAGCCGAAGGCTTGCTGAAATGTTCCCATCCGAGCAATTCATTCTGCAAAATTTCTTTCCCGTCGAGTGTTGCAATTCGCTTTTCGCTGCTTATTCTTCCTATTATTGCGGATGAGAGATTTAGTGTTTCGACGAGCATTTTTTGCGCTTGTTTTGCGACACTTTCCCGTGCTGTGAACAGCAGTTCGTATTCTTCGCCGGATTTTGCTGCGAGGATATACGGAGAAATTTTCATCGCATCAGCGACTGTGTCGATGCCCGAAAAGAGCGGTATTTTTTCGAGTTCGATTGAAAATCCGATTTGCGATTCGTCTGCGATGTGCGAAAGGTCGCTGAACAGTCCGTCGGAAATGTCGAGCATCGAGGATATTTTTAGTTTTGCGAGCAATTTTCCCGCTTCGATTCTTGCGCGAGGTCTTTTGTGCCGAAGCGACAGCATTTTTCGCTTGGCAGATGAGAATTCGGCTTCGGCTCGACCCGATAGCAATAAAAATCCCGCCAGAGAACCGCCTAATGCGCCTGTTACGATAATCGAGTCGCCGACAGATGCGCCGCTGCGCAAAATCGGCTTTTTCGCTCGCCCCAAAACCGTTGTAACGATGTGAATTCCGCAGTCGCTGCGCGTAATATTTCCGCCCAATATTTTTATTCCAAATGGATTGCAGAATTCGCCGATGCCGTCATACAATTGCGCTACATCCGATTTTGAAAAATTTTGGGGCAGCGACAGCGAAAACAATGCGCCCAAAACTTCTCCGCCCATCGCTGCGATGTCGGACGACGCCGCAGAAACCGATTTGTATCCGATGTCGGCGAGAGAAAAATATTCCCTGTCGAAATGAACATTTTCGACCATTTCATCGGTCGTAACGAGCAATTTCCCGCCGTGCGGCGCATCGATAACCGCGCAGTCGTCGCCGATGAAATCGGGAAATCTTTTGCGAATCGATTTTATAAATTCAAATTCCATAATGATATATCCATTTCTGTCTGAAAGCGCAGGCGCAAGACCCGCTTAAAGGGTAAGGCTTGTCTTGCCCCTACAATTCGCCTATGATTTTTCGGATTTCATCTTCGTCTGCGCCTGTCAGTTGGAGGAATATTTTTTCGAGGTCGCCTTTCATTCCCGCTTGCTGGCGGAGTTGCTCCATCGTTCCTTGCGCTACGATTTTCCCGTTCACGATTACGCCGAGTCTGTCGCACATTTTTTCTGCGATTTCGAGAATGTGCGTGGTGATGAATACCGCTGCGCCTTCGTCGGCGATTTTGCGAAGCAGCAATTTTAGCGCTCGCGCACTGTATGGGTCGAGCCCCGTCGTCGGCTCGTCGAGAAACAAAATCTTCGGCTTCCGCATCAAAACCGACACCACGAGGAGTTTCTGCTTCATCCCGTGAGAATATTCGTCGGTGTATCCGTCGAGGAAATCGATTTTGAGCAGTTCGCACAGTTCTTCGACGCGATGAAAGACTTCTTTTTTGCAGCGATATACCGATGCGATGAATTTCAAAAATTCCGAACCGCGCAAGTTCTTGAACGATGGCGGTTCATCGGGAACAACACCGATTTGCCGCTTGATTGCCATCGCATCGTTCTCGTATCGCATTCCTAAAATTTCGATTGTGCCGCTATCGGGGACAAGCGCACCTGTGAGAAGGCGAATCGTCGTTGTTTTGCCCGCTCCGTTGGGACCGAGAAAACCGAATATTTCGCCGCTCTCGATGTCGAGCGAAACATCGTTCACGGCAAAAATTTCGCCGAATTTCTTCAATAAATTTTGTGAAAATATAGCGTGCATAATCTATAATTGGCTTTCTGTTTGATTTTTTAATTTCTTAAGCATATTCACATCTGCCTTATCAGAAAAATGCTTTATAGCATAATCTATTTTTTCTATCAGCTCTTTGTTTTTTCCGCACTGCTGAAGACCACCGAGCAAATTCTGAAAATATGTCCAGTTTGTGGTATCGATTTCTGTTGCACGATTGAAATAGTATATTGCCGAATCGCATTTCCCAGCATTTAAAAATAGCACACCTAAATTTGTGATAGCCGAAGCATAATCGGGCGCAATCGATAATGTTTTGTGGAAATAATATTCAGACGAATCGGGTTCGCCCTTCCTCGCAAAAAGAACACCCATATTGTATGGAATTATTGGATTTTTAGGCGTGAAAAACGAGCCCATCTTTGCCCAGATAAACGCACTGTCGGTTTTTCCGATAACTCCATAGAACGCAGTCAATAATCCATATCGTTCCTTCAGAGATGGGGTTTCTTCGAGCGCCTCGTCGAATAGTTTTCTTGCCTTTGCATTATCACCTTTCACAAAAAAAGTCTCCGCATCCAGCCATTCGCCTTTTTGTTTGAGCGCCCATTCGTATCCCTGCTTTGAGAAAATATCGTCTGCCGATTTTGCACCCGCAGCAACAAGTATTTTCATCGCTTCTTCGGTTCTACCAAGAGATTGAAATGCTCGAGAAAGATAATATGCGGCGCGGGTTTTTATTATGGGTGAATTAACAAGAGAATCGAGTGTGGAAATTGATATAGAATCGACAATACTGAAAAATCCAAGGTCATTAGTATATACTGCAATATTTTGAAAATACTTTATAGGTAATAATCTGTTTATTGCTTGACATATATAGTTTTGTGGATAATTTTCTATGTGAGATAACATTTTCGTTTTTATGCCGGGGTGGCGGAATTGGCAGACGCAGGGGACTTAAAATCCCCGGAGCTATGCTCGTGCGGGTTCAAGTCCCGCCTCCGGCAAGCGTTCCCCTTGACCTTTCGCCCAACAACTCCAAAAGCGTTGCGTCTTGACACAAATTATATAATTTTCATATCTAAATCTTATAAATTATCATAGTAGGTCAG
>JALTEE010000092.1 GCA_027007865.1 bacterium | reverse complement strand
GCTCTTGATATTGGCGCGGATATGGATTTGATAGTATTTGCAGCAGCGATTGCTGAAGTAGGTCTCTTCGCTCGCCGAGGTCTTCTGGCAACTGGTCGGGCGATTTTCTGACGATGTCTTTTCCTGTGCGAGAACGGCGCTTTTCGGTGAAGTCGCGCTTGTGCAGTGATTTCTGCGCATCGAGCATCCGCGATAAAATTCTGTCCTGTCGCTGCAATGTCCGTTCGTTAACATTGAAATTGCGCAAATCCTGCTCGACTTTCTTCATATCGTTCGTCACATCCTCCATCCTGCCAAGCAAATTAGAATGCTGCTCGAATTCCTGTCGCATTTGGTCGATTGTTTTTCGGAGCGCTTCCTGTTCGGCAGCGAGTCGTGATGCCGCCGCCATTTTTTCGGGTGTCATTCCGCCCGGTTTATTGCAAGCACCGAGCATAGGAATTGTCTGCTCGTTTATTTGCCCCTGCTTGTTGCACATACTTTTCATCATCTGCATCAGCTTCTCCATTCCCGACGATGATGACGATTGGCACATTGAGTTCATTGTTCGCAGGAGCATTTCCGCAGCGGCATTGACACCGCCGAGCGCTTCGGTCTCTTTTTGTGTAGCGGTTCTCCCGTGTCCTTGCGATAGTTCATAAGCGGCGCTTGTCATTTCGTTGTCTGCTTTCGAAAGTTTTGCAGCGACAGCGGGCGGCAGCAGAAATGTTTTCCCGCTCATTTCTCCGACTCGCTCAAGCGACTGGCGCAGAACTGTCCGCAATTCCTCCTGCCTGTCGGCAAGGGCTATTATTTTATCCCTGTCACGCTGAACATCTACCTTTGCCTGCAAGTCTTCGAGCTCCTGTGAAACATAGAGCAGTTCTCGAACTGTGCGAGTGATGCCGAGTGTGAGCTGCTGCTTAAGTGCGCTGTTCATTTTTTGCTGAAGACCTTCCATTTTCTGCGCCATCTTTTCCAGTTGCGACGATATTTTCTGCCCCGATTTCTTTGCGCCTTTGCGGTTTCCCGACTGCATTTTATTCATTGCATTCTGCGCTTCCTGCGGAAGATTTTGCTCGGAAAGTTCCTGAGAAAGTTTCTCCATATCTTCCGATGGCATATCGTCGAACTGCTTCATCTGTGCTGCGAGTTCTTTTGCCTGCTGCTGCAATTTGCTCAATTGTTTTTTCGCTTCGCTTTCCATTCGCTGAAGTTTCTTCGTATCCTTGCGCGATTTCAGCCCTTCGTTGATTTTGTCCTGCAGTTCTTTTATTCGCTTTGCAAGATTTTTTAACTCGTCGAGTTTCATTTCTGCCTTCAATCGTTTGAGTAATTCGAGTGTTCGGTCGAGTTTTTGCAAAAGTTCCTGTTGGCTCGTTTTGAATTGTTGCATCGCTTGTTTGAGCAAATCTGGGTCCATTTTTTCAAGTGCTTCCTGCATCTTTTTCATAGCATCTTTCAACTCATCTGGGAGAATGTCTTCGAGCAGTTTCTGAATCTGCCACATTTTATCGACAATTTGCTGTGCTGCGAGTTTATTCTTCTCGATGCGCTCGATACTTTTTTTCATCTGCTCCGATGTCTGCTGAAGTTTTTGTGCGAGTTGCTGTTGTCGTTCAAGCAATTGCTGTGCTTCTTGCTGCTGCTCGTAAGGAATTTCATCCTTGCGGTTCTGCACCTGTCGAGCCATTTCCTCCATTTTATTGGTGAGTTCTTTTTGCTGCTGAAGCGCTTCATCGACGGCATCGGTCTGCTTGTCCTGTTCTCCCGTAACTTCCTGAATAATCTCATCTATCGACGGAAATCTCACGCTAAAAACTTTGCTTTTGCCCATATTCGGACCGCGCTGGTTGTCGTTGTCGTATCCTTCAACCCAGTATTTCACGATATCATTAGGAATAAGTCCCAGCGGGTTGAGGTCCCATACGAAATCGAGCACAACTTGCTTTTTGCCGTATAGCGAGAACGGCAATTTGTATTGGTGAACTGTGCTTTCCTGTGTGGAGACAAAGAATTTTAGCATAAATTTTGAGAATCCGAAATCGTCCTCACCATAGACCTGAATCGGCAATTTCATACTCTCGTCGATATCCACATCTTTCCCGGGGAGCGTGATTTGCACCACAGGCGCTTCGTCCTGCTGAACACGAATCGCATATTGAGGTGGCTGTGGGTCGCTGCTGCCATCGCTGTCCCAGACCTGCATTATATACGAGCCATTTTTGCGAACTGTGATTGTTCCTTTCGCAGTTCTGCCATCGCACTTCATCGAGATATGCGTAGAATCTGACAGAACGATTTCGCCTCTAACGATTTTCTTGCTCGCCAGCGCCTCGACTGTAACTTTTGTGCCGTAGATTGCATCAATATTGCCATCGTTTCGCTCGACCCGCTGCGGAGCAAGGCGTGTATATGACGGAAACTTATATTCCAGCGAAACATCTATGATGCGAGGCAGGTCGAGAACAGATATTTTCAAATTCGGGCTGCGATAGTCCCCTCCAAGCACAAAAAATTCCGCATCTTCGACCAGTTTTCTGAATGTATATCGAAAAATTGCGGGATTTGTCGGGTCAGATTGCGCTTCGAACGGCGAAAAGCCCTGCTTGCCGAGTTTCCGATATACCCACACTTTGTCGGGTATCTTGCCCGATACCTTTATCGTAATCGTGTAATCATCGAACCTAACAGCACTGCCACCATCGGGCATTTTCACTGTCAGTATCGTATCTGTCGGTTTGACAAATGTCGTGAATGGCATCATCATACGAACAGTGCCGTTCGGGAACTTTTCAGGAAGCGCAAAGACGCTTCCGACAACAATTAGAAGCGACAGAGCGAGAATTGCAGCGCGCTCGAGCGCTCTTCTCGATGATAGCAACTTCCGCGACGGTAATGGCTCCACAATATTCGCAGCGCGCTTGACAACGGCCTCGACGAGCATCTGCGAATAGCCGTAGTCGGAGAAATCCTCATTTATCAAATCGTATGAAGCGATGAGATGTTCCTGCAATTGCGGAAATTGCCGCTCGAATTCCATCGCTACTTTGCGCAATGACAGCGGTTTTGCAAGCGGTGGAATAATCGACAGCAGCAAAATCGCCGCGGAGACCGCGAGCCAAATAAAAAACAGCGTTGCCCGTGTGGGAATGCCAAACCAAAAAAGCCCGTTTATGAGCGCAATTCCCCAGAAGAATATTGCGATTACCGCCAGCGCAAAAATTAGGTTCACGCCTGCTTGCGAAAGAGATATAAGCGTTTTCGCACGCTTTAGTTT
>JALTEE010000091.1 GCA_027007865.1 bacterium | reverse complement strand
GCTATCAAATTATAAATAATGGTGGACAACAAGGGGTTGCAACCCTTTGTTCGATATTGTCCTCATTGCTCTGCGGTTTCCTAATTAGGCGCCGACTCGCTGAAACAGGGTTAATCCTTTTAATCCTGTAAATCCTGTGTTCATGCTGTTTTCAGCACAATATTTTCGATTATTTCGCCTACGGCATCTTGGTCGCAGGATAGCGGGCTGACATAGTCTGCAGCATCGAGGACTTCTTGGTGAGCGTTTCCTACGGCGGCGGATATTCCCGCTTCTGCGAACATCGGTAAATCGTTGACATAGTCGCCGATTACGAGAACATTTTCGCGCGCCAAACCGAGTTTTTCACGCAGCGCTTTCACGCCGAGACCCTTATCGACTCCTGCTGCGCGAATTTCGAAATACCACATCGGATAGTATCTTATCGAAGGGAATAGAAAGAATTGTATATCTTCGATTTCGAGCGCCATTATTTTTTCTGCGGTCGCTCTGACGGGCTTTTCATCGCCGGCGACCATAGCGATTGTCGGTTCGCTGCCGACTTCATTCGGCGAAATTTCTTCTATATCGACAATCCACGATGAAAGGCGCTCTCTGGTTAAATCGTCGATGTTCCAACCGAATGCCTCGTCGCCAAATACGATTGTAACGGCGCCTGTGCTTTTTTCGATTATTGGCAGGAATTTTTTGAAAATGTTCTGCGGAATTTTTCTATGGAATATCGGTGCGCCGTCGTTGTGGCGCTGAACGATTGCGCCGTTGAGCGCTATGAGCGGCAGTTCGACGGACAGCAATTCTGCATATTTCGCCGATGCAGAAACCATTCGTCCCGTGGCGAATGTAGTGCGAATGCCCTTCTTTTGCGCATTTGCAATGGCTGAAATCGTCCGCTCGCCGACGGAAAGGTCGCTGCGAATGAGCGTCCCATCAAGGTCTATGACTATTAGTTCTACTCCCATAAAATCTATTGAAATATCAGATATTAAAAGGTGAAAAGTAAAATGACATCTTTTTTAATAATTATCTATCATCGATAAATTTCAGTTCCCCAATATCTGCGCCGTTCCTCGAAAAAACCCAATGAGTGTGATATGGAGTATCTATACGAATATGGTTGTTTCTATAATATTTAATAAATAGTGGGTCGAGCCACAAGTAAATCGGAAAATATATAGCATCTCTCGGCAATTTATCGGCGTTTTTAATCAATTTTTGCGCGATAGCATCGCTTAATCCTTCATAGTTATCTCTCGTAACGATGATGTCCGGCTCGATTTTACCGAGCGAATAATCGAAATCCCATTTATTATGCCCGACCATTCCTTTGTGCGCTTTTGTTTTGGCGATATGGCGGTCGTTTTTCCCCAGCAAATCGTGATAGTGAAATTTCGGGAGCAAAAACGGCAGTGTTCCCGCTTCAAATAGTGCGATTGTCGTATTAGATGACAATTCTGCCTTTTGGAGTGCTTCGGCTACGAAAACTCTATCGACCGTATGAGGATAAGGAAGCTCGACATCGGTGAGAGGCGCTGCAACAAAAACAATTGTTATAACTACTATCGTTGCCAATAAAAGCAGTGCGAAAAATTTTTTAGGCGCGATTTTTTCTCGAAAAGATAACCTGCTCGAAGATACTATATTTAAAATCACTCGCAATCCGTTCGCACCGGTGATAAAAAGAACAGGCAGGAGCGGCAGAATAAATCTGAAATGAGGAATCGCATCGCCACCTGTCCATACTATATATCCCATCCACGCAAAAATAGTAATCGTCAGCCAAATTCCTTTCGCGCGTGAATTACGGTTGCGTATCCAATTTGCGAGTCCGATTAGTGCGAAAATAAGGATTGGAAGTATTCCTTCGAATATAAGCGCTCGTGTAAAATAGTTCCAGCCGATATACAGCGACCTCGCTCCGCCTGTGGCTTTCAATAAAAAAGTATTCGGCAGCCAAGCACCATAATACATCTTTTGAGCAACAAGCATCGCAACGATTATCATTCCGCCGTAAAAAATCGCTCGAACCGCGCGAGAGTGAAATAATCGTTCCTTTTTCAAAATGAGTGCATCGTATATTGCGGCACCGGACAAGATAGCGAAAAAAAGGCCGCTGTCGGGGCGAACCACAGTCGCAGCGGCGAGCAGCAGAAAAGTTCGCAGCGGGGAATCTACCAGTCTCGCATATTTTTTATCGCCATTCGGGATTATGGAAAGCATCGCAGCGGTTAACAGCAGCGCTTGGAGAGGTGTTTCGAAACCGAGAATGGAAAAGAAAATAAGCGGTGTCGCTATCGCCAGCAATGCTGTGAACAAAGTTGCACAAAAGAGCCCGCCGCGTTTCAAAATCGCTCGAAACACGAGCAAAATAAGCAATAAATCGATAATAAAATTGAGAAACAGTATCGGCAATGTAGCGATTCTCGCAGGGAGATGAAACATAAATGTAGGTGCTATCAAAAGCGTCCAGCCGAGATTCGTGATGCCCATAACTCTATCGCCCTGCTGCCAGACCAGTTCGCCATATTGAAAAAGATTTCGTGCATAGGTCATCGATATCATCGAGTCGTCGGCAAAGAGCAAATATCGTCCCTGCGTTGTTGAAAAACTGAGATGCCAACTGAAATAGATTAAGACGAGAATATGCACCAGACAAATAGTGATAATAACATTTTTCTGTGAATGATTCATATTATATCGTTTGAACTGGGATTAGCGCTTCGGCTGCGCCTCTGCTTTGGATTTTATAAGATAGGCAGGATTTTTTCACCGCCGCAAAAAGTAAAATCCTGCATAATCGAAAATAATACTACATAATCCCAGTTCAGATGTTATTTTCTCCTATTCCATTTCCACCATCACATCGTCCGAAATATCCATATTAGAATATACTTTCTGGACATCGTCGTGGTCTTCGAGTGCGGAAAGCAGTTTTAGCAATTTCTGTGCATCTTTCCCCGCAACGGAAACGGTGCTCTGTGGAACTGCGGTAATTTCAGCGGATTCGATGTTAAATCCCGCTTCGAGCAATTTTTCGCGCACATCGAACAGGTTGCTTGTTCCTGTATATACCTCGAAGAAATCGCCATCCTGCTTGATGTCGTCTGCACCCGCTTCGAGAGATGCTTCCATAAGTTTATCTTCATCCGTTCCATCAGCGGGAATGAGAATAAGCCCAACCTTGCTGAACATCCACGATACGCACCCCGTTTCGCCTAAATTCCCGCCGAGTTTTGAAATAATATTTCTAATTTCTGCGACGGTTCGTTTTTTATTATCAGTCATCGTTTCGACTATGATTGCAACACCACCGGGTCCATATCCTTCATAAGTAATTTCCTCGTAAGAAACGCCGGGTAATTCGCCTGTTCCTTTTTTTATAGCGCGCTCGATGTTATCCGCGGGCATATTTCCTGCTTTTGCAGCGGCGATAGCAGTTCGCAGCCGTGCATTGCTGTCTGGGTCGCCGCCGCCGGCGCGTGCCGCAACCGTGATTTCCTTTATCAACTTCGTGAACAACTTACCGCGCTTGGCATCTGTTGCAGCCTTTTTGTGCTTAATAGACGCCCACTTCGAATGTCCACTCATCGAATACCTCCCTATAATTTTTTTCAATTGTCAAAATAAGTTTACTCGATAAAAATCAAAACCGCAACCGATTTTGTGATATGCAGTATTTATAATCGAACAACAGAATATTAATCGGAAAAATATTTACTCGCCAATAATCTTCACGATAACTCTTTTTCTGCGCTGCCCGTCGAATTCGGCGTAAAAGACCTGCTGCCACGGACCTAAATCGAGTTTGCCATCGGTAATCGGCAGAACAACTTGATGATGCACGAGAAGCGATTTCAAATGCGCATCGCCGTTGTCTTCGCCAGTGAGATGATGTTTATAATCCTTTCGATATGGCGCAAGATTTTCCAGCATTTCAAAAATATCGCTCTTCAAACCGTTTTCCTCGTCGTTGACAAAAACTCCCGCCGTGATGTGCATCGCCGAAACGAGACAAAATCCTTCTTTTATTTCCGACGAGCGAACCATACGCTCCACTGTATCGGTGATGTTCACAAATTCGCGCCGTTTATGTGTATTGAACCATAGATATTCTGTGTGGCTCTTCATAAAAGCACCTCTGTAAATATTAAATTATTGTCTCCTGCATTATATTACAACTTATCTACAAGATTCTCTCGCAAATCGTATATATTCACATCCACCCAGCCTTATGGATTTCTCCCGCCAGAGCAAGCAAAGTTATTAGGGTCTCGATAATTCGAGCGACCACAAAGAGCGATTTCGAGGCACGGCGAAGCGTGGATGGTCAAGCGGAACGCCTGTCATTTCCAACTCGATTGGAAATCCAGAAGGGATTGTTTTTCACGCTTCGTTGCTCTCCGATATCGCTCCTCCGATGGTCCCTCGAATTCTATTTCAAATATACAATCCGTTTCACCAATTGTTGCCCGCCCTCCGTCATCACGCTCATCGTTCATCATCCCATTCGTATCCATAATTTTCGCTCGTTTGAAAATGGCTCTCTATGTAATCGTCGATTTTTTGTGCGCTATTTTCCTGTCCCGCCCAGCGCAAAATTTGCGCATAAAATTCGTATCCATCCTGCTCCATCGGAAATTTTTTCGCCAAATTTTTCGCAGCGGATACAGCATCGCTTTTTTTGTCGAGTTCCTTGAAGACGAGCGCAACGAGTTTCATCAGCGCAAATTTTCTGTGAGGAGCGATGCCGCTTTCCGATAACCTCGCTCTTGCATCGCCTATCGTCTTTTGCGCGGTGTTATTTCCCGCAGCGATTTTCGCCCAATGTTCGAGCGCCATATCCGATGCCGAGACATCGTATCGCTGGAATGCCGCCTTCTCTATTAAATTCAAACCCCGCTTTTTGCTGCCCGTTCTGTATAGCGCTTCGCCGCAATACAGCCATATCTCTGGATATCCGCACCATAGTTTATATGCGGTCTCTCCGATTTGTCTCGCCAACTCATATCGCCCGTGTTCGAGCAAAATATCGAGCGCGCTCGAAAGTTGTTTCTCATCTGCACTCTGCTCGACTGCGGACAGCAATAACTCGTCGCCCGAAACAGTATCGCCGCCATCGTAATAGAGTTTCGCCAGTTGTTCATTCAACATAGCACGAGAAATATCGGATTTTTCCAAAAATTTTGCGGCGTCGAGCGGTTTTTTAATCTTCGCAAGCGCAGCAGTATAAATTTTTATCGCCTCGGCGTTCGAACTATCTTTCCTCAATATCGCTTTCGCCATTTCCAGCGCTCCGTTCGGGTCGATATGGAGAAAATATTTCGCAGCGAGAATTTCGTAGTGATTTCTGTCCCAACTATCATCTGTGGCAAGCGCAAGCCTTCGATATTTTTGTGCGAGAACATCCCACAGTTCGTTCGCGGAAAGAAAATCGTCCTCGCCCTCATTATCCCAATAATAATATTTCTGCTTCACTTTTGCAATCGCATTTTCTATCCTGATGTTCAGCAATTTTTTTGCCTGTTCTCTGCGCCCGATTTCGAGCAGGACTTTTATCCGCCATAATTTCGGATTATCTTTTTCATCCTTCGGCAGTTCAGCCAACTGCGCAACAGCGGACGCCGTATCTCCTTTTGCAATAAAGACTTTCACGAGTGCTTTTTGGAAGCGCGCATCGGGATATTTTTTCATCGACGATGCAAGTTTGATGAAACGCTGTGCATTGTCGAAATCGGCGATTGCGGCAAATGTCTGCGCAACGGTAAGATATAGATATGGATTTTTCGGATTTATCTCCGGCGCAGATTTTAACAGTCGGACAGCGCGCTTTTTATTCCCGATTTCCCATTGCGCCCGTGCACAGTGCGAAAATTCTTCAAAATCCACATCTTTTGTATTTGAAAAATAATTCAAATTTTCAACAGCGCACAAATTCGAGAGTGCGTCGTATTCTCCCGCTCGTGCGAGCAGTTCCACTGCCTTTTGCGAATTCGTGCTCGAAATCATTTTCGCATAATCGACGACATCTCCGCCATCGCGATATAGTTTTTTCAAAAGTTCCTGCGCATATCGGCTTTGGGAAGATTTCGATTTCACATTGCCGATTGCATTTTCGATATAGTGCCATCTCGTCAGCAATCGGGCGATTTTGCCGTTAAAATCGCTTGCGCGCCAGTTTATTTCTTGCGCGTCGGCAGCGGAAAGTCCATCGGAAAGGTGGTTCACCGCCATCTGCGGTTCCTTGCGAATTTCGGAAAGTTTTGCAAGGAGTTCGTATGACTTAAAATTCCCATTCCGTCCAAAATTTTTAGCCTGCTGAATATATTGCCGTGCATAGTCGAACAGTCCGCGCTCGAAGAGTTTTTGCGCCACATCATAGAACGAGTATGCGGAACGGGCATTTCGCCGCGTCGGCTCCGATAATATATAAACCGCACTATCTATTTGCCCTGTGGCGAGGTAGAAATCGACGAGATTTTTTTCGCTTGCTGCATTGAGTTTTTTCAAATTGTCGATTGCATATTTCGCATCTGCAAAATCTCCTCGCGCAAATGAAGCACGAAATCGCATCCTCCATAGCGACGCCATCTGCGGCTCGTTATCGCACGCTTTGGTAAGATATTTTCGCGCTGCTCCTCCATTATGCTCCCACTCGTTCAAATAATAAAGCACCATATCCCAACGATAATTTTTCAGGGCCTCCTGCGCGACACCCTCATAATATTTTATCAATTTCGGAGCGAGTTCCTTTTCAGCAGCGAATATCCAGATTTTGCGAAGAATTTGCATATCGAGAGGATACTTATTCAACAATCTTTCGTAAGCGGCAAGCGCTGAATTAGGTTCGTCCCCTCGATGTGTTTCCGCAAGTGCTGCGCGTAAAAGTTTTATCTCAAAATCGTAATTCCTACCGCTCGTTTCTGCGACTTTCTTTAACATCTCGATTTTATTCGTCAAAATTTTGCGAGCCTTTTTATTGCGATTTTGTCCAAGCAACGATTTCGCAAGATTAGATATGGAATGCGCATCGAGAGAATCGCTCTCTACCAATTTTGAAAATACATTTTCAGCAGACGAAAATTTCTTATTACGCAGTAAAAAATTCCCGTAATCGGCGAGATAATTATTATCGTATTCGGCGCTTTTCTTCCATAATCCTTCTGCACGAGATATTTTTTTATTATCCTCCATAATTTCAGCAGCAGATATGAGATATTGCACCTTTTTCGACATTGCGAATGCGCGCTGGTAGGCATTCGCCGCGATTTCGTATTTCCCGAGTTCCCGCGCTATTTGCACAACGGTTTCGAGCACATCCTCATTTTTCCCGCTCTGCGCAAGTTCGCTCAATTTTTCCAGAACCGCCGATGTATCGCCATAGTCGAGAACTTTTCGAGCATAGACATCGAGCACCGTCGGTGATGCAAGCGATGCCGTTATCCTATCCTCGAACTTCTTGCGATATTTTTTGGGATTTTTTGTGTGCTTGAACAATCGTTCGATATAATCGGATATTTTTTCAGCATCCCATCTGTCTGCGGTTTCGAGGGCGAGAATATATTCGTCGAAAGCATCATCGTTTCGTTTCTGCCAATCATAGAGCGCACCGAGTTCCGCTGCGAAAAGTTTCTCGTTGTTGAAGAATTTTCGAGCATCTTTAATCGTCCGTTCGCCATCACCATATCGTAAATAATCCCAATGAACAGCGGCGAGGTCTCCCCACGCTGTTTTTTCGAGCGGGTTATCATAAATTTTCAGCGCCCAGATAGAATCTGCGGAAATGCCGCTCTGTTCGCAAATGTCGCCTAAACGCGTGAGCCACTCATCATTCTCCGGATGAATTATAATCAGATACGAAAAGCATTTCACAGCGGTGGTCGCATCGTTCATCGAACGGGCGAGTTCTCCTGTGCGCTCGACAAGATATGTCCAGTCGGGTCGCATTTGCAGCAATTTTTCATAGAGCGGCAGCGCATTTTCAAAGTGCGATGCCCAATACTGCGCCTCCGCCGCACGAAATAGCAGACTAAAATTCGAACTATTCCGACGAAATGAGATTGAATCCATCACCGCATCGGCATAATCGAGAAGAGTATTATATTTTGTCGAGCGGCGCAGAAAAATATGCAAATACTTTTGTTGAAACGGATATTTATCGGCGAGGGCGAGAATTTCGCTGGACGATGCGCAATCGTCGAGATAGTTCGCCCATTTGTTCCAATACGGGTCGCTGTCGATGCGGTCGTTTATATATCTGCATCTATCTCGTTTGTCGAGGCGGTATAAAATCATCTGCCGCAAAAGGCGAATATTTTTTAGCGGAACTCTCGACGCAAACGGCTCTTCCTCCCAATAATTCTCTATCGACGATAAAAATGAAATAACCTTGTCCTTGCTGCCATATAATCTGCCATACCGCCAGACGATATCGCCTAAAATACTTCCGATTTCTTCGCGGCAGCCGTATTCGCGCAGAATTTGTTCGGCAACTTCACTATACCGCTTTTTATCCGAACCGTATATGTCGAGCATTTTTCGCAGCACATAAAATTTCTCATCCTCTGTGGACACTTCTAACTCTTTCTGCAGCATTATCGTTTGCTGATGACAATTCTTCCGCCTCGCATACAATTTTTCGAGTTCACTGTAAATGGATTTTGCAAGAGTATCTTTCGGATGTTTTTCGAGCAGATTATTTAAAATTTCTTCGCCTCGATTTTGCGCATAAAATCTGTTCTCCGCATCTTCGATTGCATCGGCAAAATTTTTCACATCGACTTTGTCCGTTAGAACAGACAGCGCACCGCCGAAAATATCGGGTTCATTTCCGCCGAATAATCTTGGCATCGGCTGCCCGAGACCGATACTATCGCATTTCAACAGCGCAATTCCCGCAAATTTTTGCGCACGAAGTTTTTGCTCGTTATTCTCCGCCTGCGAATACGCAACAGCGCAAAGTCGATAAGCAGATTCATACAAATTTTTACCCATTAAATATCGTGCGAGCAAAATTTTCCGCTGTGGAGTATCGGCGAATTTATCGAGGCTTTTTAATGCCGCTTTCTTATGCCCTTTCGCAAGCGATGCGATACCTGCGAGAAGCGCATTGACCGAGCCTTTCCCTGCGTCATTCGCAGCGCTCAAGAGTTCCGTACTGTCGGTATCGGCGAACTTTTTTTTCGCAGCATCACAAATTTCATCGCAGAACGGTTCTATTTCCACCAAATCCGAAATTATTTTCTCTCGCTCGTTTTCATTGTCCGCAAAATCGAGCAACTTTTTCGATATGCGGGGATTTTTCAAAAAGTTCTTGTGCAGTTGCGCGATAATTTCTTTTGCAATATCGGGACGGTTTAAAATATCGCCAAAATTGTCCGCCGTTTGAAACCACTCTTCTGTCAGCGTGTCGGCAACTTCTGCGCCTTTTATAAAAATTTCAGCGGCGCCGTTCACATCGCTCTTGCGCAGAAGGACATTTCCCCATCGAATAAACGCGGTTCCTTGGAGGTGAGTAATCAGTTTTGTTGCTCGGCGATACATCTCGATTGCTCTGTTCGGCGCTCTGCGATGTTCTTCGAAATATTTTCCAACGGCGAGCAAAAGCGCAACATCGTTCGGGTCGGCTTCGACGGCGGATAAAAATGCGCTGTCCGCAGAATGAAAATTGCCGATTTTCGCATAGCACAGCGCAAGATTGAAAATATCCTCGCCATTACCGCTATGTGATTTCTTAATGTAGTCGGACAGTTCGTCCTTTGGGGAATGAGAAGGTTCGAACGATAAATCGAGTGAATATTTTTTACCGACAGTTCCAAGACGATTTTTCCCGCAGCCGTAAAAAATCGAAAGCAGTATCGAAAAGATTATTAAAAAATATAGTTTTTTCGATTGCATACAAATCCTCCATAACCGCAAAAATTTCAATACGCCTCAATAAAATAGAAATTTTCTCGATTAGAAAGTAAATTTTATCACCTTATAAAATAAAAATGTCCGCTTTACGCACGTGGTATCCAGGTAAAAAGTTTTTAATGAGTGGGTCGAGTATGATGGGCGGCAGCACTGCGACCCTTGGATTGTGCCTATTTGTGTTAATTTTTTGCAATATATTATTAGGGGTTTGTTCGTTTTTGTATCGATTTTTTCTGAACGAATTAAAATATAATTGATAGCAGAAGCTTTTACCAATGAAATCTTCCCTGCTTGTGAAATGTTCTGTTGTGTAAAATTCATTTCGGCGTAATGTGTCTTCTTGCTGCATTTTATTGCTGGACTTTGGAACTGTTGGGTAGTATTTTATCATCGGCGTTCTCCTTTGAGTTGTTGTTTTTTACAAACTAAATCTAACTCAAAAAACGCCGAAATAGCAGCTTCCGCTGCGAGGGCTGGTTGCTACCCTCACCAAACAATAACATACACACACCATTGATGAACCGAGCACCAAACCAACTCAATAATATCATCTCAAAGTGGATACAATGGTAGGTAAAGAGTCCAGAATGGCAAAAATGCTTTCTTGACTTTCCAAAATTTACAAAGATATTTTCACTCTATTAAATTTTACACATTTAACCGATTATTTTATGCACAGATA
>JALTEE010000090.1 GCA_027007865.1 bacterium | reverse complement strand
ATATGTGTGTCGATAATGAAAATTCCTTTCGTATTCTGTCATTGAGCGTTTCCGATAGACGCGGTATCGCAAAGAAACCTGTGAACAGCATAGAAATCGGCGAGCAGGGAATAATCGGCGATGCACACTACGGATTCGGGCACAGGCATGTGAGCATTCTCGCCGCAGAAAGCATAAGCCGTTTCGAAGTGCAGACAAATGTGAAATTGTCATACGGCGAAGCAGCAGAAAATATCATCATCGACAGGATAGACCCGAGAAAAGTTTCGCTTCTCGACAGATTCGTGATAAATTCCGTGCTTCTCGAAGTCACGCAAATCGGAAAGGAATATGAGGACGAGAAAATTTCGTCGGAAAAGATTCCTGGCAAAACGATAATGTGCGAAGAAGGGATTTTTTGCAGAGTGCTTTCCGGCGGGAAAGTAAAAATCGGCGACGATGGCGTTTTTGTGCCCAAAACGCTGCGAATAAAAGTCATCACGGTCAGCGATAGAGCGAGCAGCGGAAAGTATGCCGATAAAAGCGGTCCGAAAATAAGCGAAATGCTCGAAACATTCTTCGCAGACAAAAAATGGCGCATCGAAATCGATTCTGCGATTGTCCCCGACGACGCGACAGTCATCGAAAAGAAATTGCTTGATGCCGCGAAAAACGATGCGGATATAATTTTCACCACAGGCGGAACGGGCATCGGTTCGAGAGATATTACCCCCGATGTCGTTTCGGCGCTGTGCGACAAAACAATCCCCGGAATTATGGAACATATCCGCACAAAATACGGCGCAAAAAATCCAAATGCACTGCTAAGCAGAAGCGTCGCTGCAATTTTTGGAGAAACCGCTGTCTTTACACTGCCCGGCAGCGAAAAAGCAGTATCGGAATATCTGACCGAAATTCTCCCGATGCTCGAACATATTATCTTCATAGCAAAAGATGTCGATATTCACCATCATCATTGAACAAGGGAACAGGCTCCCTTGTTGTTCATCGCGTTTTTCATAATAAATATCCTTGTTCAATGGTTTTTGGGTGAGATGTCAACGTTTTCGGGAAAAATTTTAATTATCAGCAAAACCATACCGACTATTTTTTGTGCATATATCGCAACCGAACATATTATCGGCGGGCATTACAAAAATATTTTCTTGTGTAGGATTTTTCCGAAAATGAATAATATTCATTCGAGCAAATAACTTTTCTTTTCTTGACGAGAGATGAAAATTCTCGCTTCTTGTTTCTATGGCAAAAATTTTGCACATAGCCTGCGAGAATTATGCGGGCGTGCCTTATTCGCTCGTCCGAGCGGAACAAATGCTCGGTCTGCGTTCGGAACTGCTGACGCTATACGAAACAGGCAGAGCCGAACCGGATGGCGCATCGCTAAAATTGCCTTTCGCCGCTGGATTTTTGCCTAAAATTTTGCGCCATTTCACCGGCAGCACTGATACCTTTGGCAACACGAGATATAGCGGAGCAGAAAAACCGCCTATATGGCGACCACAGCAAGGAAAATTTTTATTCGATACACGGGACGCTCTTTGGAAATGGATTTTGAGACGAAAAAAAATTCCCAAAATGCTTGATGACTATGATATTCTCGTTCTCGATGGCGGCGTCGGATTTTTGCGCAGCGGAAAATTTGTTCTGAACTGGGCGCAGCAACACAAAAAACTCGTCTCGATTTTCTACGGCGACGATTTGCGCAGGCGAGGAGTTATCGAAGATATCGATGAAAAATCGAGGTTTGTTTTCACATTCGAATTCGACCATACGCTCATTCATCCGCGTGCGCAATTTCTTTTCTATCCATTTTTTGCCGACGATATGCCGCGTCGCAAAATCATCGAGGATGAAAAAATTCGCATCGGACATTCGCCGACCCGAAGGGCATCGAAAGGCACGGATGCCATTCTTGCCGTGCTGAAACGAATTGCTGAAAAGCGAAAAAATGTCGAAATAGTGCTCATCGAAGGATTGTCATACAAAGAAGCCTTGATTAAGAAATCGAAATTAGATATATTTATAGACCAACTCGGCGAACTCGGCTATGGCATAAGCGGACTGGAAGCGCTTGCTATGGGCATCCCGACAGTTGTCGAGTTGCTGCCCGATTTCGAGCGATTTTTGAAAAAACATCCATTTGCAATCGCAGACAAAAATTCGCTCGAAAATGTGCTTGAAAAATTGATAGAGAGTAAAAATTTGCGCAGCGAGATGGGCGAGAGCGGAAAAAAATGGGTAAAAAATGTTCACGAGCCCGTTCGCACGGCGGAAATAATCGCGGAAACATATAAAAAAACAGGATGGATATAATGTCGAAGTCAAAAATAGAGCGTTTTTTTAACCGATTTTTTTTATCGTCGGTTATTATATCGCTTTTTATACTTACAGGAATTTGCTCGGGAATGACGGTCGATATAACTGTTCCGCAGAGCGCATTTCATATCGAACAGACGGAATACGGAACGATATTGAAATGTGAGGATGGAATTTCATCTAAAATCGGCGAACCGAACATCGAATATTTTACAATTCCAATTCTTCTGCCGCCCGGCGAAAAAGCAACTAATTTAATAATGAAATCTTGCGAAGCGGAAACACTCGACGACAAAATAAAAATCGCTCCCACAATAGGTTTTCCCCTCGATGGAAATTTTCAGAATATAACTCCTGCTGCAAAATTTTTTGAAAATAAATTTCCAAAAAATGCGGTCTCGATAGCATCCACAGGAGATGCGATGGGATTTTCATACGCAGTTCTAAAAATATATCCTGCAACATACTATGTAAATGATAGCACTCTCGTTTTGAACAAGCATTTTTCGGTAGAATTGGAAACAGCGCCATCGAAACGAATACATCCCATCGTATCGACATACTGGGCTGATAATATGCGCAGAAAAATTGCATCGAATTTTTTCATCGATGAATTGAAAAACTCGCCGCTATCAGTTTTGGTGGGTAACGATGGACAATGTATATCAAATTATCCGATAGATGACAAACTCATTGCCGTTCAGGAAATTTCTGGCAACCGTCATTTTCCGCCGATGCCGGGAGACGACCCTGTCGATTTGCTCGTGCTGACAACCGATACATTACTATCCGCAGCGCAGCAATATCTCGACGAAACGAAAAACGGCTTTGTTACAACTTTCGCCACGCTGGAACAGATAATCTCGAAATACAATGGTTCAGATAATGCGGAACGAATGCGCAATTTTATCAAAGATGCATATATGTATTGGGGAATTATGTCGGTTGTTCTCGTCGGAGAT
>JALTEE010000089.1 GCA_027007865.1 bacterium | reverse complement strand
GAATTGCGAGATTTAAGGAGGCATTTATGTCGGATAAACGAGTTCTCATAGTCGGTTCAGGCGTTGCGGGAATGCGCGCTGCTTATGATTTATCTGCGGCGGGAATAGATGTCGCGCTACTCGAACCGAAAACATACACGGGCGGAACCGTGATGCAGCTCGAAAAACAGTTTCCAACCGATGCCTGCGGAATATGCAGGATGCAGCCGCGCATTGACCCGTTTCCTCAATCTGAATTTTGTCTGCGAAAAGATTTTTTCTTCCCCGGCGTCGAAGTTCTGCGGGATACGAAAATCGAGAAAATCGAAGATGGCAAGAATGGCGAGAAAATCGCATCTCTGCGACTAAAAGGATTGCGCATCGACCCGAATCTCTGCATCGGCTGCGGGAAATGTACGGAAGTCTGCCCCGTCGAAATCGAAGATGAATTTTCCACAGGGCTGACGAAGAAAAAGGCAATCGATAGAGCGGCTCCGCATTCGATTATTTCACTATATTCTATCGACGAAGAGAAATGCACCCGCTGCGGAGAATGCGTAAAAGTTTGCCCGACAAATGCAATCACAATCGGTGACGATGTCGTCAAAGAGCGAAAATTCGATGCGGTGTTGCTCACGCCCGGTTTCGAGGAGTTCATCCCCGATGAAATGACCGAGTATGGGCACAATATTTTCCCCGACGTGGTAACATCCATCGAGTTGGAACGCATTTATGCGCCGATGGGACCGAATTTCGGCGAAATTCGCAGGCCGTCCGACGGTAAAGTCCCGCAAAAAATAGCATTTATTCAATGCGTCGGTTCGCGTATGGAGAAGCGACCGTATTGCTCGTCGGCGTGCTGTATGTATTCGATGAAGGAAGCCCGCTATATCAAAAAAATACTCCCCGATGCGCAGATAAAAATCTTCTTTATGGATGTCCGGGCGTTCGGAAAGGACTATTATCGATACGAGCAGGACACCGAGCAAAAGGGAATCGAGTTCATCCGCTGCCGCGTACCGAAAATATACGAGAATCCCGAGACAAAAGAATTGGAACTCATCTATGAAAACGAGAGCGGCGAGCGCATTCGCGACGATTTCGATATGGTTGTTCTCTCGATTGCGCAGGTTGTAACTCCATCCGTGAAAGAACTTGCCAAGTCGGCTGGCGTGGAGACGAACGAATGGGGTTTTGCCGTTCTGCCGAAGAAAAATTCGCAGGAAACTACGGCGAAAAATGTTTTTGTAGCGGGTTCATTCGCCGAGCCGAAAGATATTGCCGATTCGGTTTCTGAAGCATCCGCTGCCACCGCTGAAATCATTTCGCGAATCGGTATTCCCGAAAATAAAAAAACGGTTTCTCTGCGCGGAAATCCGCCCGCAGATGGCGATACCGCAGTTATTCTGTGCAAATGCGCAGGAACTATTTCCGATGCTGTAAATCTCGATGAAATCGGCGAAAAATTAAGTATGAATCCGAATATCAAAACTATCGCGCAAATCGAAGCGCTGTGCACACCCAATGGACTTGCCGAGTTTAGCCAATTTGTCGGCGATGGCAATTTTAAAAATATCATTATTTCCGCCTGTCAGACCAATACATTTCTTGCGAAATTTGCCGATGCAGCGAACAAAGCGTCAGAAAATCCGCCGAACTTGCGCATCGTAGATGCACGAAGAGCGCTGTGGATGGTGAATTCTGACGATGTCGCAGATTTTCTTACGAAGCAGATTTTGATGGAAGTTGCTGCTGCAACTCACGGCAGAAGGCGAGAATTTTTATACGAACCGCCGCAGACGAATAGCGTGCTTAAAAAGGCACTCGTTATCGGTGCTGGAATGGCAGGACTTTCCGCTGCGGAAAATTTCGTCGAAAATGGAATTCCTGTAACTGTTGTCGAGAAAAACGATGAAATCGGTGGCGTAAATAGAGGTGGTTCGGGAAATCTCGGCGATACGACCACAGGCGAATATGTCGAATCGCTCATTAAAAAATTGCAGAGCGCTAATGTGGAATTCATCACATCTGCGAGCGTCGATGAAATCGAAGGCTCTGCTGGCGCGTTTCGCGTTGTCATCAGAGAAGGCGAAAATAATCATCGCGCAATCGATGCGGGGGTTGTGGTTGTTGCTACCGGCGCTGTTGCCTATGAAACCGAAAAGTTCTCTCGGGAAAAATCGCCGAAAATTCTGCTGTGGGACGACTTCGAAAGAAATGTTTTGCCATCGGAAAATCTCGGCGAAGTTGTTTTTATTCAATGTGCCGACAGCAGAAATGAAAAGCGCCCCTGGTGCAATCGAATATGCTGCAACAAAACTATGGAACTTTCGCAAAAAATTCTCGATAAAAATCCCGACGCGAGAGTGTGGGTGCTAAATCGCGATATTATGACTTACGGATTGAATGAACTCGACTATTTGAAAGCGCGAGAGAGAGGTGTTTTGTTCGTTAAATACTCACTCGAGCGCGAACCATCTGTGGAAGTCGATGGTGAAGATGTTGTCGTGAAAACTTACGATGCGCTGCTCGATGCGGAGATCGATATTCATCCCGATTATGTGGTGCTTCAAACAGGCGTTAATCCTGCGGGAGATGAGAATATCGCACAGTTCATCCCGAATACCGATGGTTTCTGGAACGGTCTCGACACAAAATTTTCGCCACAGGAAACGGAACGTGCAGGATTGTTCGTTGCCGGTTCCGGCAGAATGCCGATGCGTGCATACGAAGCGATTATCGATGGCAGAGCCGCCGCTGCACAATCGATGAAATATCTTGTAATGGAGAATTTTGCACATCGCGGGAAAATCGCATATGTTCGCGAGAGAATTTGCGTGGGTTGTCAATATTGTATTGCTGCCTGTTCTTATGATGCGCGGATTTACGATTATATCACGCAAAAAGTCAAAGTGATTTCGGAAATATGTCAGGGTTGCGGAGCGTGTGCTGTGGCGTGTCCATCCGAAGCGACCGTGATTCTCGGCGCGGATAAAAATCGTGCATTCGCACAAATTATGGAAGCGGTGAGATAAAAGGAAAAACATATCAATAAGGAGGAGGTGAAATGGATACTGAGGGTAAAAAACAACCATTGCCATTTAAACTTGAAAGTTCTTCAAAAAACAGCAGAAGGCAATTTTTTGAGAAAGAGGTCAGATTATTGGCTCAATTAACAGATGCGGAAATTAGAGAAGTCATAGAATTTACGCGTAAAAAGATATCAGCAAAAAGGGATGCTAAACATAGGGAATTTAATTTTCACTGGGCTGGTGGTCTTAAGAATTTGAAGGAGAAATA